>BEHN01000004.1 GCA_002898535.1 bacterium HR11 | reverse complement strand
CAACCCTTGGGGTCGCCCCAGATGGGCAGGCCCATAGGCGGGCCCTTACCCCCCGACCTGCCGACTGCCCATCTGCCGACCCTCTTCCAGGCCGGGACTCCCTGCGACTTGCGTCGGCCGGGAAGCTGGCATAGGATGGTAGTCGGCTCGAGGTCATCATTTATTCTGGATTACCCACGCTTTACCCTCCTGGCCAGCCGGAGGGGGTACCCTTCCCCAGGGGCCCCCTTCGGTCGTTATTTTTCGGGCATTCGGGAATTCGGCAGTCCGGCCGTTCGGGAATTCGTCAATTCGGCAATCCGGGCGTTCGGCAAACGGGCCGTCCCACTGCCGTCTTCCAAAGAAGAAGAGAAGCCTGAAGGCTCCTTCTCCCTGGCCCCGAGGGCCGAGGCCCGATGGTCCGCTTCCTACGACCCGACCGCCGGACTGCCAAACTCCCGAATGGCCGATTCTCAGAGGCTTCCGATGGGGCTACGGGTCCTGATAACCGGCGGGGCCGGATTCATCGGCTATCATTTAGTCCGATGGCTGGTCCGACAGGGCTACGACGTCCGGCTCCTGGACAACGGCCGCACGGGACGGCTGGACCGATTCGACGGAACGCCCGAGGCCCGGTCCGTGACCCTTCTGGAAGGGGACATCACGCGACCGGCCGACGTGGAGGCCGCCTGTGAGGGGGTCGATTACGTCGTCCATCTGGCCGCCCAGGTCTCGGTCGTCGAGTCGATGGACCGACCGGCGGAGACGTGGGCCATCAACGTGCATGGGACTGCTTTGGTCCTGGAGGCGGCCCGGCGGTTTGGCGTACGACGGGTCGTATTCACATCATCGTGCGCCGTATACGGGGACAGTCTGGAGCCGCCCTTTCGGGAGACCGACGCCCCACGGCCGACCTCGCCGTACGGCCTGAGCAAGTGGATGGGTGAGCACCTGGCCGAGTTCTACACTCGAGTCTTCCGTCTGCCGGTCGTGACCCTTCGGTTGTTTAACGTCTACGGGCCCGGTCAGCGGGCCGACTCGCCCTATGCATCGGTCATTCCCCGTTTTATCGAGGCCCTCCGGCGGGGGGTCCCGATGACCGTCTACGGGACGGGTGAGCAGACGCGGGATTTCGTGTTCGTCGAGGACGTGGCCCGTATCATCGAGCAGGCGCTTCACATGCCTCAGGCGGACGGTCTCGTCATCAACGTGGGCACGGGCCGGCCCACGTCGGTCAACGACCTGGCCCGGCTCCTGCAGGAAATCGCCGGTCGGTCCGTCGGGACCCGCCACGAGCCGCCCCGGCCCGGCGAGATGCTTCACGCCTGGGCCGACACGGCCCGGCTCGAATCGGTCCTCGGAGTCTCGCCGAAGGACCTCACGCCCCTCCGAGAGGGCCTGGCCCGAACGTGGGCGGAGGTGTCGTCATGAGGCGATGGGTGCCGAGTCTGATCATCGGAATGGGTCTGGGGGCCGTCCTAATGGCCTGGGTCGGGAGTCGATACGGGCGCGTTCGTCCCGGACCGACGGCGCCGGTCCCGTCGGATGCGGCCGGCGGGTCTCGGACCGCGCCGGTTTCCCCGGCGGCGCCGGAGGCGCTCGGGGGGACCCGACCTTCGCCATCGAGGCCGACCGACCCGATGCCGGTCCTTTCGACCTCGGGAGACCTGCGGATGACGCCCGTCGTGGTGGCCGTCCGGAAGGCGTCGCCGGCCGTCGTGAACATCAGCACGGAACAGGTCCTCCGGGCCCGGGTCAATCCCTTCGGGGCCTTCCTGGAGGACCCCTTCTTTGAACGGTTTTTCCAGGACTTCTTTGAGCCTTACTATCGGGAGTACCGGACGCAGAGCCTGGGCTCGGGATTTATCATCCACCCGAAGGGGTTCATCGTGACGAACTATCACGTCATCGAGCGGGGGACGACGATCGTCGTCCGGCTGGTCGACCGACGGGAGTTCCGGGCCCGGGTCGCCGGGACGGACGCCGAGCACGACATCGCCGTCCTGCGGGTGGACACGCCCCAGGCGCTTCCCGTGGCCGACATCGGGACCTCGGCCGACCTCATGGTCGGTGAGCCCGTGATCGCCATCGGGAATCCCTTCGGCCTCTCCCACACGGTCACGACGGGCGTGGTCAGCGCCCTGCACCGCTCCGTTCGGACGCCCGAACGCGTTTACAACGACTTCATCCAGACGGACGCTCCCATCAACCCGGGCAACAGCGGGGGGCCGCTCCTGAACATCTACGGGAAGGTCATCGGCGTCAACACGGCCATCCGGGCCGAGGCGCAAGGCATCGGGTTTGCGATTCCCATCGACCTCGTCATGCGGGTCGTCCGAGACCTGCTGGCCTTTGGCCACATCCGCCAGACCTGGTGGGGTTTCCGTTTGGAAGAAAGCCTGCGGCCCCGGGGCCTGGAGGTCACGTACCTGTATCCGGGCGGTCCGGCGGAAGCGGCGGGGATCCGCCTGCGGGACGTCCTCGTGCGGGTCGGGGGCCAGCCGACGGAGACGCTGGAGGACTTCTACCGGATATGGGAGAGCCTGCCGCCGGACAAAGACGTAACCGTCGAGGTCCTGCGGGGGACGCAGAGTCAGACGCTCCGCGTCCGCCTCCAGACCCTGACGGCTTCCCAGGCCGCCGATGTCATCTATCAGCTGACGGGCCTGCGCGGGGTCCTGGTCACGCCGCAGATCCGACGACGGTACGATATTCCACTCGAGTACGGATGGCTCTTGACGGAGGTTCGACCCGAAAGCCCGGCGGCGGCCATCGGATTCCGACCCGGCGACGTCGTCGTCCAGGTCAACGACCAGACCCTGAACAGCGAGGAGGCCCTGGTGCGAAGCGCCATCGGCCTCTTCCAGGTCGCCCGGGCGGCCGTCCAGGTGTATCGTGAGCCCTACATTTACTCGGTCGAGATCCCCCTGTTTGCGTCCCCGGCCGGCGGGCGCCGGACGGCCGGATAGGCGCTCAGCCCCGCCCGTCGGAGCGGGGTCGCTCGAAACGTCTCCGACAAGCTTCCTGAATGTCTATCCTTGGGCCGTGTTTCGGGTTTGCCTCGCGGCGCTTACGCCTGTAGTATAGTCCACGGCTCTACTTCCGCCGTCCCCTCTGGAAAAGCGCCGGCTCCCGCGAGACCGGAGCGGCCAAGAAGCCTTCGGTATCTCCCGAAAAGAGGGTCCCTATGCGAGGTCATCGTCTCCTGTGGACCGGACTGCTCATAGCCCCCTTTCTGGCCGTGGCGGCGGACACGCCCCGGGAAATTCCCGTCGTGGCGAAAAACTGGGAGTATCAGCCCAACGTGATCGAGCTCTGTAGCGGCGAGCGGGTCCGTCTCCTCATCGAGACCCAGGACCGGGACCACGGCTTCGAGTTCAAAGCGGCAGGCGTGAAGGTCAAGCTTCTCAAGGGAAAGGTGACCCCCGTCGAGTTCACGGCGCCGGCCCCGGGGACATATGAATTCCGGTGCGCCTTCTACTGCGGGAAGGGGCACAAGGGCATGAAGGGTCAGGTCGTCGTCCGGAATTGCTGAGACATTGGGCAGGTGGGTAGCCGGCAGGTCGGGGGGTAAGGGCCCGCCTATGGGCCTGCCCATCTGGGGCGACCCCAAGGGTTGCTCCTACGATTGGGGATGTCCATCGGGGAGGTAGGCAAGTAGGCAGGTAGGCAGATGGGCAGGTGGGCAGGTAGGCAAATAGGGAAATGAGGCGCTGGTCGCTTGTTCGCCGTTCGCCCTTGATTTCGGGCGGTGGGAAAGGCCGTCCCGACGCCATTCTCATGGGCTAACGGCTCTGTTAACAGAACCGTTCGGTTCATGAGAATGGTGTCAGAACAACCTTTCCCAATGCCTGGGAAGCACGATTTTTCAAGCATCCGGCAGATGGGCAGGTCGGCAGATAGGCAGATAGAAGCCGGGTGAGCAAGGATCAGCCCCAGGGCTTTTGGGACCATCTGCCCATCTGCCGAACTGCCTATCTGCCAAAGCTTGAAAAACCATTCTTCCCAAAGGGTCGAAAAAGCCGAATCCATGCGGGTTTTCACCAACCGAACGGCTCTGTTAACAGAGCGGTTCGGTTGGGAGAAATGCGGTTCCCATCCGGGAAAAACGATGGCCCGGCGATCTCGATTTTTCAAGCTTGTTAAGGATGACACCGCCATCCCTGGCGGTGTTCAGAGGAGATTGACACCGCCATGACGGGCGGTGTTCAGATGGGACCGACCCGGCCAGGACGGGCGGTGCATGAGGAGGCCGCCCGGATGACGGCGGGCTCTCTACGGAAGGCACCGGCATGAAGGCCGGTGTGCCGGGGATAGACGCCCGTCGCCCGACCGGCCGACTGCCCATCTGCCCACCTGCCAACCTGCCTATCTGCCGACTGCCCATCTGCCGAATGCTTGAAACATCGTGCTTTCGCGGAGTTGCCCTTTCCGCTTCCCATCACACTTCTCACCGCATTCGCCACTCGCCACTCGCCATTCGCCATTCGCCATCTTACCCAGAGGCATAACGAGGACTAAAATTACAAGCAGGAGCGCCATCATTACCTGACTTAACTTATCCCCGGAGGGCGGCCATGAAGTTCATCCCCGATAAGGTCGTCGAAGTCCCGGATATTCCTTTTAAGGACGCCGTCCACCTGCCGGCGGCCCAGACGGCCGTCGTCGTCGTGGATATGCAGAACGACTTCGTGAAGGAGGGCGGCAAGCTCGTCGTCCCGGCGGCCATCGAGACGGTCCCGGCCATCCGGCATCTCTTGGAGGCGGCTCGGGGCCGGGGTGTGCGGGTCGTCTACACGATGGACACCCACTTCGAGAACGACCCCGAGTGGAAGATCTGGGGCGAGCACTGCCGCTACCGGTCCTGGGGCTGGCAGATCGTCGAGGAACTCCATCCGGCCGACGACGATCTCATCGTCCAGAAGAACCGCTACGACGGCTTTTATGGGACCTGGCTGGACCACATGCTCCGCGTATGGGGCGTCCGCCATTTGGTCATCGTCGGCACGATGTCGAACGTGTGTGTGCTCCACACGGCGGCCTCGGCAGGCCTCCGGTGGTATCACATCGTCGTCCCGGCCGACGGCATCTCGACGATCACGGACTTTGACCAGGCGGCGACGCTTCGGCAAGTGTCGTGGCTGTATGTCGGTGACGTCGTCCGCCGGACCCAGGACGTGCATTTTGACGGGTAAGCGGCTTCCGCTCAGGTCCTGGGTACCGGGCCTCGGTTCGGTCACGCCCCCTCCGTTCGCTCGTGGATGGGGCCCTTGCGGTCCCGCAGGAGGCCGGCCGAACGTCCCGCCAGGACGGCCTGAATCTCCGCCAGGATCGACAGGGCGATCTCCTCGGGCGTCTCGGCCCCGATGTCCACGCCGACGGGGCTGTAGAGGCGTCCGAGCTGGGCCTCCGTCGGCATTCGGCTCTTCGCCGCCAGGTCTCTGAGGAGCTTGTCCGTCCGGCTTCGGGGGCCCAGGACGCCCAGGTACCGGACGGGCGAGGGCAGGAGGACTTCCAGGAGCTTAAGGTCCTGCAGGTAGTTGTGGGTCATGACGACGGCGACCGTCCGTTCGTCCAGGCGGACGCGCCCGGGGACGTCTTCCGGGTGGGCCAGGACGACTTCGTCGGCCTCGGGGAAGCGCTCCCGGGTCGCATAGGCCGGGCGGCTGTCCACGACCGTGACCCGCCAGCCCAGGGCCTTGGCGAACCGCACGACCGGGATGGCGTCGTGGCCGGCCCCGAAGACGACGAAGGGGACGGGGGGCTGGACGACCTCGATGAAGACCTCGGCCGCGCCGTCTGGCACGGCGTAGGTCCGGACCCTCGACCGGCCCGTCCGGCGGGCCTCGTCGGCGTCGGGTCGGAGCGCCTCGATGAGGGCGGCGTCCTGCAGGCTACTTCCCCAGAGTTGACCGTCGGCCCGGACCATCCAGCGGTCGCCGACATGCGCCGCAAGGCGCCCCTCGACTCGAAAGACCGTCGCCACGACGCCCACGCACTCGTGGGTCAGGCATTCGGCCAAGAAGGCCGTCGGGTCGGCCGGGCCGCCGGGGGGCAGGGGCTCGATGAGGACGTACACGACGCCGTTACATCCGAGGCCCAGGCCCCACACGATGTCGTCGTCGGACGTCATGTCGTACGTGACCAGGAGCGGCGTCCCGGTCGTGAGGACCTGCCGGGCCTTTTCGAGGATGTCCCCTTCCAGGCAACCGCCGCTGATCGAGCCGACCATCGTCCCGTCCGGGAGCACCAGCATGCGAGCGCCGGGCCGCCGGTAGGTCGAGCCCCGGACCTTCACGACGGTCGCCAGGGCCGCCGGCTGGCCCCGGCGTCGGACTTCTGTCAGGGCGTCCAAGATGTCCCGCAGTTCCCTCATGACGGACTCCCCTATAAAGGGCATAGGGCCAAGCGCAAAGAGCCGGGATGGCCCTATGCTCCCTGCCCTTGGCCCTCCGCCCTGGACGCGCCCGGCCAGGGACTCTCACGAACCGAACGCTCGAGTCCGAATCGGCTCCGCCCCCATCGGGCCGTCAGGGACCGGACCAGGTCCCGCAGGCTCTCCAGGTCGTAGGCGGGGGCGAAGAGGTCGATGTAGGGGAGGGCGGCCTGCATGCCGCGGCAGGTGGGTTCGTAGTTCGGGGACCCCAGGAGGGGATTCAGCCAGACGACCAACCGGACCCGGCGGTGAATCTCCTGCATAGAAGCCTCCAGGAGTTCGATATCGCCCGTGTCCCAGCCGTCGCTGACGATGACGACGACCGTCCGGGGATTCAGCAAGGCATCGCCGTAATGGTCCAGGAAGGCCCGAAGGCACTCGCCGATGCGAGTCCCGCCGGACCACAAACGGGCCACGTCGTTTCTCTGCTTGCAGATGAGGCCGACCGTCTCCTCGAGGGTCGCCGTGTCCAGGCCGTCCCGATGGAGGGCCACGAGGGCGGCCGCCCAGTCAAGGGTCTCGGCGATGCCCGGCGCCTTCTCCAGCTTCTGGCGGCGGACGAACTGCATGAAGGCGCAAATCTCCCGGGCGAGCCGTTCATCGATACCGGGGACCTTCGCCCGGACGATGGCCAGCTCCTTCTCAAAGCTCGGGTAGTCGATCCAAAGATACAGACATCGACGGCAGAGGGCATCCGACAGGTCCCGGGTCTGGTTGCTGGTGATGACGACGTAGGGGACGTGGGTCGCCCGGATGGGGCCGATTTCGGGGATCGTGATCTGCCAATCTGACAAGACCTCCAGGAGGAAGCTCTCGAATTCCTCGTCGGCCCGGTCGAGCTCGTCGCAGATGTGGAGCAGGCCGGCCGGGAACTTGGAGGGGTTCGCCGGGTTGTTCGTGTACCCGAGGTCGGAGATCGTGCGGATGCGGAGGGCCGTTAGGGTCCCGTCCTTGTAGGACCGCTTGTGACTCCAGCGCTCAAGAGCCCTGGGGCTTTACTACCTTGCTGTCCGATTCAGCAATACGGAAGCGGTGTCCCGCTGGCCCGGACTCGCTCGACGTAGGCCCGGATGGCCTCATCGTACCACCGCATGAGCTGACGGGTCACAGGCCCGACGGTCCCGTCCCCGACGGGCTGGCCGTCGATGGACGTGACCGGCAGGATGCCCTTCAACGAACTGGTGACGAAGACTTCCCGGGCCCGCCGGAGGTCCTCCACCGAGAGGTGCGTCTCCTCGACGGGAATCGCCCGCTGGCGGCATAACTGGAGGACAAACCGTCGGGTCACGCCTTCCAGGAGACCGACGTCAAGAGATGGCGTTTGGAGGACACCCCGGGCATTCACGATGAACACGTTGCTACTGGCTCCCTCGGCGACCCAGCCCTCATAGTTCAGCATGATGGCCTCGGCGGCCCCCGCCTGGGTGGCGTCCCGGTACGCCAAGATGTTGTTCAGGAGATTGCAGGACTTGATCCGGGGGTCCAGGGCAAAGGCCGGGTTTCGTCGCACCTGAGCGATGACGACGGGGGCCCCGGTCTCGTACCAGGCCGCCGGGAAAGGCTGGAAGACCTTACCGAGGACGACGACGTTGGGCGCCCGTTCGTGAGGCGGCTCGAGCACGATGTCGCTGACGCCGCCCGTGACGATGATGCGAAGGTACGCCTCCTGGGGACGATATGCCTCAGCCAAGCGGAGACAGACCGACCACAGCTCAGCCATCGAGTAGGGGACCCCAATGTGAAGCCGCTCGGCCGACCGGACCAGGCGCTCGTAATGCTCGACAAACAGCCAGGGGACGCCTTCATAGGTCCGAAAGGTCTCGTAGACGCTCTCACCGAACAGAAAGCCCCGGTCCCACACGGGCACCGTCGCTTGGGACCCCTCCACGGTCTGACCGTTGATCCAGACGGAAGCGGATGGGATACGATTCATCAGCAGCCCTCGCCGAAGAAGAGAAGAAGACAGAAGGTGACGAAGACTGTTGGAGTATGGTGTTGGATGCTGGGTGTTAGGTATTCAGCCCACGGACTCCAGACCCTAGACCTGTTCCGGAAGCCTGGTCCGCTTCGTCTCAAGACGCGGTATTCCGATGACTCCGTAGCAGATCTGGGGTCTGTAGTCTCTTTGGACCCCACACCTATTCCTCGTCCTCATCCCCAAAGAAGAAGACGTCCGAGCAGGACCGACTGCAGAAGTATCGGCCCATCGCCCGGTACGCGCAGGCGACGCAGACCAGGCGGAAGCATATCGGGCACTTCCGGAGGGTCGTCTCCGCTTCGGACACCCCACAGTGGACGCATATCCGTCCTTCCGGCATCGACGGCCTCAGGGAAGTAATGGAGTGATGAAGTCCGGGAAAAACTGGGGTCTCGGCCCAACACCCGGGGTTTCACCCCCTCACTCATCACTCTGCCACTTGGCTTGGGAAATCATGCTTCCCGGACGATGACCCAGGCCGACCAGATACCATTCTCACAAACCGGACGGCTGTGTTGATGATAGCGCAAGTGACTCTCAGGCCGCAAGGGTCGGGGCCACTGTAACGCGCCCCATCCCGACTGCAGGCCGAACCGACCCCGTCGCGTCCCGATCGTGTCCTGAAAGGCCGCCACGGTCCGGCCGCCCCGCAGTCCCACCCAGCCGGACCCGCCATTGCCCCGGCTTCAGGCCCAGTCCCCGTATCAGCGAAAGCGCCGCTCCTTCCAGACCTTTTGGAGGGGTTTACTCATTTCCCCACGATACGGAGGACGATACACTTCCTCTACCAGGGCCGTTCGGTTCGTGAGAATGGCGTCGGGACGGCCTTTCCCATCGCCCGGGAAGCACGGTTTTTCAAAGGGACGGGGGGACGAGCCAGGGTGATGGATAGTTCATAACCGCTATCGGCTCATGGCTCAATAGTCCCATGAGCCATCAGCTATGAGCCATGAGCCAATGTGGCCATGAGCCATGAGCCATGAGCCGATAGCGGTTATGGGCCATGAGCCCATGCTCATTCTGTTACTCGTCACTCCGTTACTCCATCACTTCATCACTCCGTCACAAACCCATCTTGCATCTTGCATCCTGTATCCTGTATCCTGATGGCCGGCCCAAGGGAGGGCGGCGATGGCTTCCGACGTCGTCATCGTGGACGGCTTGCGAACCCCCTTTGCCGACTGGAACGGGCGCTTCGCCGACCTCTCGGCGATCCAGCTCGGGGCCGAGGTCGTTCGGGCCTTGCTGGACCGAGTCGGCCTGCCGGCCGACGCCGTCGACCACGTCGTCTTCGGCAATGCCCTCCAGACCAGCGGCGACGCCATCTACGGCGCCCGCCACGTGGCCCTGCGGGCCGGCCTGCCTGTTGAAGTCCCCGCTTACACGGTCAACCGCCTGTGCGGCTCCGGCATTCAATCCATCGTCGAGGCCTTTCAGATGATCCGCCTCGGCGAGGCCCGGTGGGTCGTCGCCGGGGGGATGGAGAACATGAGCCAGGCGCCGCACGTCGTCTGGGGCCTCCGGCGGGGCGTCCGGTTCGGGGAGGGTCTGAAACTGCAAGACTGGCTGTGGCTGGCCCTGCGGGACACCGTCTGCGGCCTCCTGATGGCCGAGACGGCCGAAAGGCTGGCCCGCATTCACGGCATCCCCCGGGCGGCTCAGGACGAGTATGCCTATCGAAGCCATAGGGCGGCCGTCCGGGCCCGAGAGGAAGGGTTCTTCCGGGATGAAATCCTTCCCGTCCGGGTCGCTTGGAAGGGTCGGGAGGAACTCTTCGACTGGGACGACCACGTGCGGCCGGATACGACATTAGAGAAGCTGGCCGCTCTGCGGCCTTACTTCAGCGAGGACGGCTTCGTCACGCCCGGCAACGCCAGCGGGATCGTCGACGGGGCGGCGGCCGTCATCGTCACGACGGCCGAGGAAGCCCGGGCGGCCGGCAAGAAGCCCCTGGGCCGCATCCTCGGCTGGGCCGTCGCCGGCGTGCCGCCCGACGTGATGGGCATCGGGCCCGTCCCGGCCATCCGGAAACTCCTGGACCGCCTGGGCTGGCGGGTCGAGGACGTCCATCGCTGGGAGATCAACGAAGCCTTTGCCGCTCAGTACCTGGCCGTCGAGAAGCTCCTGGAGCTCGACCGCTCCCGCGTGAACGTCAACGGCGGGGCCATCGCCCTGGGCCACCCCCTGGGAGCGACGGGCACCCGGCTGGTCCTGACCTTGCTCCGGGAACTCCGTCGGTCCGGCCTCCGTTACGGCGTGGCCAGCGCCTGTATCGGCGGCGGCCAGGGCATCGCGATGGCCGTCGAGGCCCTGTAGGTGGCCGTACGGGAGTTCGGTCATTCTCCCCGCATTCCCATGCCCCACCTGCCCACCTGCCGAACGCCTAAATTCCTGGACTCCGAGGGGTGGGGTCGCCCGTGTGGAGACTCACGATTCAGGGGCCGGGCTTACGGATGGAAGTGTACCTGACGCCGGGCCAGACCTACCGCATCGGCCGGGCCCATGACAATCAAATCGTCGTCCCGGACCCCACGGTGTCCCGCTATCACGCGACCGTCCAGGCCCTGGCCGACCGGGTCGTCCTGCGGGACCTGGACTCGAAGAACGGGACCTTCGTCAACGGTCGCCGCATCCAAGGCGAGGTCGAGGTCTTCGGTGTAGAAGACATCCGCCTGGGCCGTGTGATCTTCTTGCTGGAGCGGGTCCCGACGTCGGCCATGGCCTCGATGGATCAGGTGGCGACGCCCTCGGCTCAAGAGCTGGGCGCCCTCTGTCAAGAGGTCCTCCAAGGCTTTCAGGCGGACCGGCAACTCGCCGAGGACCTCTATATAGAATGGCAAGTGTCCGCCCGGGAGGACCCGGAACGGACCGTCCGCAAGACGCTTCAAGTTTGTATCCAGCGGGGCTTTATCCGTCGGGTCACGGTCCTCCGTCAGACTCCTCAGGGTATGCCGACGGTCCTATTGGACACGGGCCTGGAGCCTCCGCCGATAGATTTGCAGGAGTGGGCCCTCCAGGTGGCCGCCGCGGCCCCTCGCGTCCAGTGGCGTCTGACGGAAGACCCCTTCGGCGTGCTGGCCGTGCCCCTGACGGCCCAGAGTGTGGCCCTCATCTGGACCGAGACGGCCCGCCTGGGCAATCCTGCCTTTCGGAGTCTGCTTTCGGTCGTCTTCTGGATCGTTCGGTGGTGGGACGCCCACGCCGGCGTGAAACGGCCTCCGAGTGCGCACTGGGCCGCCTGGGCTCCCTTCCCCTTCTGGGGCTTCTCGGTGCCCGTGTATCGGCTCATTCGTCAGGCCATCGCCGTCGCCCCCCTATCGACGCCGGTCGCCATCGTCGGGCCGCCGGGGTCCGGCAAGACGACCCTGGCCGGATGGCTCCATGAGCTCAGCCGCCCCCGGGGGGCGTTTCGGGTCTGCCACATGGACCGACCGGACGACCCCTACAGGGCCTCCTTTCAGGAGCCGGCCGGCCCGACGCCATCTCTCTGGTGGCCCCTCCATCAGGGGACCGTCGTGATCCGGGGCGTCCACGAGTGCCCGTCGGACGTCCAGGACCGCCTGGCCGATTGGATCACGAATCCCCGGGTCACCCTCGAGGGCATCGAACAGCGCTTGGACATCCGGTGGATCCTGGTCAGCCCCGATGACCTCGACCGGGTCGGTACCGGCCGACGGCCCCTGTCGGATCGCCTGACGAACCTCTTTTCCCAGCACGTCCTGACCGTGCCGGCCCTGGCCGAGCGCCGGGAAGACCTTCCCTATCTGGCCAATTACTTGGTCCAGCAAATCTCCCAGGGCCGCTGGCTGGGCGTCTCGGAATCGGCCCTGACCCGCATGCTGGCTTACGCCTGGCCGGGCAACGTGCGGGAGCTCCGGCATGTGATCGAGCAAGCCGTCCAGGCCGCCCAGGATTGCGCCGGTCCGGTCACTCCCTTTCTGCAGGAATCTCACGTCGCCCCCTTTCTGGGTAGACCATAGACGATAGACCATGGACCCCAGACTCGTCGAACATAGCTGTTCGGTTCGTGAGGATGGTGTCAGGACGGCTTTTCCCACCGTCTATGGTCCGTACCATCCGTCTCCGAAATGGCCTCTGCAAGTTCCCCAGCTGGTGTCTCGAGACCGAGGAGACCCGGCTTGCCTGGGCAAGTCTATAAACTAACATCTAACACCGAATACCGAAATTCATGTTTGTTCAAAGAGCAGATGAACCTGGACCCACGGGAAGCGCTCGAAGCCGTCCCACAGGATGAGGTCGGCGTCCCGGAGGGCCTCGGCCGGGAACGTCGTGAGCACGGCCGCCGTCCGGAGACCGGCCCGGCGGGCCGCTAAGAGCCCACCCGGTGTGTCCTCGATGGCCAGGACCTCGGCTGGCTGTAATGCAGGCACCCAAGCCCGTAAGCGACGGACGGCCTCGACGTAAGGGTCCGGGGCTGGCTTGCCGTCGGTGACGTCTTCGGCCCCGACGATGACGCTGAAGTAGGACCGAAGTCCGATGTGTTCGAGAAGGGCCTCGATCTCGGCCCGGGCCGCCCCCGAGACGACGGCCAGGGGATAGGCGGCCGCGACGGCGGGGACGAACTCTCGGACGCCCGGACAGACTCGAAGGTCCCGCAAGGCTTCTTCCAGGTACCGCCGGCGCTTCTCTCGCACGAGGCGCTCGACGACATCCGGCGTCGCCGGCCGGCCGGCATCGATCAAGACCTGGCGGAAAGCGTCGTCGTCCCGGTAGACGACATACTTCTCGAAGTAGTCCGCCTCTGTGACGACGATCCCCAGGGGCGCCACCAGGTCTCGAATCAACCGGTAATGCACGTCTTCATCGTCGATGAGGACACCGTTGAAGTCAAAAGCGATGGCCTTCAGCATGATCCCAGCTCGGGGAGTCCGGGAATTCGGCAGTTCGGGAGTTCGGGAATTCGGGCGTCCGGCAGTTAGGCAACATGGGAGAGAGTAGAAAGAAGATTAAGAAGCCCCCTGTTGGGGAAGAAAGGGCACGTCTCGGCGACTTAGGGCATCATCCTCCCTTCGGGCTTCCTGGCTTCTTGTCTTCTATACCCGACATCGGACCCCGCATGGCCGGACTGCTGAACTCCCGAATTGCCGAACGGCCTATTCTACATAAGCCGCCCCCACGTACCGAACTCGCCAAGCAGGACCGGGGTTGTCCGGCTCAACCCACAGGACAAAGGGCACCCGCCGACGGAGGCGGACCCCGCGTAGGTTCGGCCACACCGGGACGTCCGGGTAAAAGAAGCGTACGTCGAAGTAAAGGTAAGCCGTCGAAGCCGACCCCGCCGAAGCCGGGACGGCCTGGCAAGCCCAGAGCTGGGCAAAGCGGAAAAATCGGCGGGCCGTCTCATTCGCCGCCAGGGCCTGAGCGTCGGGACACGCCCGAAGGTCCAGCCGCCGCAGGGGACGCCACTCCGTCCCGCCGGGTGGGAGATACCAACGGTCCACAGTCGTCCCGTCGTGCACGACGCCGACCCAGTGATCGTGGCGCCAGGGGAGGGGCAGGACCCATAGGCGGACCGAGACGTCGGACGGACCCGTTCGATGACGGGCGGCCCACGCCCGCAGGGAGCGTTCGGCCTGGACATGGAGCCAGCCGGCGTGGGCATAGTAGAGCGACTGAAAGACCAGGAATCCGATGGCGACGGCGGCGGACCGCCGGGGCCGCCACCGCTCCAGCAGAAGGGCCACGCCCCCGGCCAGCCAGACCCAAGGTGCCAAGACAAACTGCCAGCCGACCCATACCTGCGCCCACGTGAAGGGCCATCCCAGGAAGGTCGGATAGGCCGTCAGCAGGTCCATCAGGATGTGCAGGCCCCAGTTCAGGTAGGCCAGGGGAAGCCAGGCCCGGGCCGGACCCCGCCACCGGACCGGAAGGAGAAGCCCCAGGAGGGGGAGCGCCAGCCAGCCAAGGACGGCATGCGTCAGGGTCCGGTGGGCCAAAATGTAAGTCATCGGCGGCCCAAAGAGCCGAGCCACGCCGTCCACGTCCGGCAGGTTCGCCAGGACGACGCCCCATAACGCGGCACGTGGGACTTCGGCCCGCCTGGGGTAGGCCCGTGCAACAAAGTAACCCGTCAAGCCGTGAACGACTTGGTCCATAACAGGTATGAGATGCAGACTCGATGGGCGTGTTTCGGTCGCCCACCGGCCGGGAGAGCTTCGGAACGCCGGGCGTCGTCCCGGCGTCCTCCATCCCAGCGCCGTCCGTCACGGCGGCGAAGGCGTCACCCAGGGCCCGCAGTCGTACGGGCGTCTCCAAATCCACCCATCGAGTATGCAAGATGGGGGATGCGGAATGCAAGAATGATAACAGAGCCGTTCGGGCGGTGAGAAGTGAGATGGAGAGCGGAAAGGGCACCTCCACGAAAGCACGATGTTTCAGGCATTTGGCAGATGGGCAGTCGGCAGATAGGCAGGTCGGCAGATGGGCAGATGGGCAGGTGGGCAGGTGGGCAGTCGGCAGGTCGGCAGATGGGCCGGTCGGCCGGTCGGGCGACGGGCGTCTATCCTCGGAACACCGGCCGTCATCCGGTGGCTTCCGGAGAGAGCCCGCCGTCATGCGGACGTCATCTTCATGCACCGCCCGTCCTGGCCGGGTCATCCGGAGGAAGCTTGAAACATCGAGATCGCCGGGCCGTCGTTTTCCCGGATGGGAACCGCATTTCTCCCAACCGAACGGCTCCGACAACAGAGCCGTTCGGTTCATGAGAATGGCGTCGGGACGGCCTTTCCCAACACCCGGAAAGTACGATTTTTCCAAGTGACGGAGTGACGACGAAGTAATGAAGTGACGAAGGAACCAGGGCCGGCCGGTGGGCCATTTTTTATCCCAGCCCCGCTCGTTAGAGCAGGGTCCGGAGTTATTCGGCCGTTCGGGAATCCGGGGATTCGGGAATTCGGCCGTTCGGGAACTCGGGCATGGAGGCCAGCCGGGGCGGGGATGAAGCCTGGAAGCCGGCGCCGGCGGTCGGCGACAAGAGGCGGCGAAGAGTCAGGAAAGCTTCAGGGAGACGTGAGCACTTCTACGTGGGCCGCCGAACGGCCTTCCCGAACTCCCGAATTCCCGAATGGCCCTTTGCTTCAAAATCGTCCGCCCCGAAGGGTCGGAGGGGCCGAATCTATACGGGTTTTCACGAACCGAACGGCCTCGATAAGTCGAACCAGTCTTATCAATCCGACGGGACCTGGATCGGACCCTCGATATTAGACCACAGACCATAGACCATGGACCATGGACCATGGACCATGGACCCCCGGGGCCCAAGCCGGTCTATGGTCTGGGGTCTATGGTCTGTGGTCGGATTTATGAGATCGCTTGTAGTCAGCGCGGTGGGGACCATTGACAAAAGGAGGGACAGAGGATATCTTAAATATCCTCCCTCTGTTTTGTACTGCGGGGTGGAGCAGTCCGGTAGCTCGTTGGGCTCATAACCCAAAGGTCGCGGGTTCAAATCCCGCCCCCGCTACCACCGGAAGCTTTCCCTGAAAAGCTCTATCGGGGCAGTTATCTCCCTATCGGCCTACCTGCCCGAGGCGACTCATCGTCCCGCCATACAGACGGCCCGATTCAGAAGGTTTCCCAGCGGACGACCTCATCGAGGGGTCGTCGTCCGGTCGGATAGGGGACCTCGGCCGGATAGCCGACGGCCAACAGGGCCACCGGGCGTAACCCCGGCGGCGCCTTGAGGAGACGGTTGACCATCTCTTCATCGAAGGCCCCGACCCAGCAACTGGCCAGTCCTGAGGCCGTCGCCGCCAGTTGCGCATAGGCGCACGCGATGGTGGCATCTTGGAGGGAGTAGAGCTCGGCACCCCGTCGCCCGTATTTGACGGCCGAACGGGCCGGGTCCTGGAAGAAGACCAGGACGACAGGCGCTTCAGCGATAAACATCTGGTCGAGGGCCGCCCGGGCCAGCGCCCGTCTTGTCTTGGCATCGGTCACCACGACGATGGCGTAGGCCTGAAGATTACCGGCCGAGGGCGCGGCTGTGGCACACGCCAGAATCCGCCGGACCTTCTCTGCCTCGACGGCGGTGGACTGGTACGCCCGGACGGACCGGCGATGTCGGATCACTTCAAAGAATTCCATGGCCCTCCTCCCCGTCGACGGGTCCCAGATACACCAAGTGGGCCGGACACCGACAGTCACGGGCCCCCAATCTGGGGGCCACCACCCGAGCCCCCGGCTGTCGGAGCACCCGCCGGTTCCATTCGCACTCCAGCCGTCTGCGTGTGAAAACGACCCGGACCCCATCCAGATGGGCATGACGCAGAAAGTCATCGATATGCCCATGAAGCGTCTTGCGCCGTCGCCGGTGCCGGGCCAGACGCCGTTCCACGCCGCCGAGGGCGCTCCCCCTGTAGACGCACCGCCCGGCCGGGAATACGGACGCCCCCAGCCGACCCACTCGAAGGCGTACATATTCATTAAGAAACATATTTACTTTAAATGATAAATAATTGATTTGTCCTCCATCGCTTTGTGAGTCGGCCCCGCCGCTCTGAAATTAGCATCCTCGTGAGCCTCGGGGAAGGGCTGAGGCCGCCCGGGACCTCGGAAGACTCGCCGGCGGGATGAAATCAGGTCAAAGAACCCAGTGGGTCAAATGACCCACCCAAAAGGGCTGTTTCAGGGGGGACTGCATCATGGCGCCAAGGGTCGGCAGTCGGGCAATGGAGTGCCGTCTCGGCCAGGGGACCCCTCGGCCGGCACGATCTTTGTTAACACAGCTGTTCGGGCGGTGAGAAGTGCGATGGAGAGCGGAAAGGGCACCTCCACGAAAGCATGATGTTTCAGGCAGTCGGCAGATGGGCAGGTGGGCAGATAGGCAGATGGGCAGGTCGGGCGACGGGCGTCTATCCTCGGAACACCGGCCGTCATGCCGGTGTCATCCTCATGAACCGCCCGTCATGGCAGTGTTATCCTGAGGCATCTTGAAAAATCGAGATCTCTGAGCCACCGTTTTCCCTGATGGGAACAGCATTTCTCCCAACCGAACGGCTCTGTTAATGAAGCCCTTCGGTTCATGAGAATGGCGTCAGAGCAACCTTTCCCATCCCCCGGGAAGCACGATGTTTCAAAGGGGCGGAGTGACGAAGGGACGATGTAAAGATGATCCCGACCGGCCCGTCGGCCCAAGACCGTGGCTCGTCCCTTCGTTACTTCGTCACCCACGGGCCGAACAGCTCTGCTAACGACGGATGGCCCATGCGCTGTTCGTCGCGCCTTCCCAGGTCTTGAAAACGGAGGTAGGGTCATGATCATCGGTGACCATCTCCTCCCTTTCGGCGAATTCGTCGAGACCCTCCGGCAGGAGGGTGCCCGTCGGTACCACCACCTGCATCCCTTTCACCGTCTTATGCACGATGGCAAGCTGACGCCGGGCCAGCTCCGGGGGTGGGTCGTCCAGCGCTTCTACTACCAGTCCGTCTTGCCCTTAAAGGATGCGGCCATCCTGGCGAACTGCCCCATCCGAGAGGTCCGTCGGAGCTGGGTCCGGCGGATTCTGAACCACGACGGGACGGCCGACCGGCCGGGCGGCCTCGACACGTGGCTGAAGTTGGGAGAGGCCGTGGGACTCACGCCGGAGCAGGTCCGGAACGCCGAGATACTCCCGGGGGTTCGTCTGGCCTGCGATGCCTACGTGACCTTCTGCAAGACGCATAGCTGGCTGGAGGGCGTCGCCGCCTCGCTGACGACGCTGTTGGCCCCGGACCTGCACCAGACGCGCCTGACGGCTCTCCGGCATCACTATCCCTGGATTCGGCCCGAGGGTTTGGCCTACTTCGAATGGCGCCTCCAGGCTGGCCGCCAGGACGCCGAAGAGGCCCTGGACATCTTGCGCCGCTACTGCGTCACGGCCGAGGACCAACGGCGGTGCCTGGACGCCTTCATCTTCAAGACGGACATCTTGTGGGCGCTCTTAGACGCCGTCTACTTCGAGTACGTCGTCCGGAACGATGGCCGTACGCCGTACGATGACGTGACGGCGGGACGAGACGGCGCATAGGCCATGACGGGCCATCTCAAAAGCCCTCTCCTCGTGGGAGAGGATAGGGTGAGGACCCTCATACCTGGTCCTTCTCCTGCGGGAAGAAGGGATTTTTGAGACTGCTTCGAGGTCCATAATCCACAAGCCAGGACCCCATGAATGCCGTCGTCCTGCCGTCGCGGGGAGGCACGTCATGCATATCGTTTTTCTCGGGACCGGGGGTGGCGGCGGCCTTCCCCAGTGGAACTGCAACTGTTTGCACTGCGAGCAGGCTCGGGCGGGTCGGCTTCCGACCCGAATGGAGGCGGCCCTGGCCGTTTCCGCCGACGACGCCACGTGGGTCCTGCTCGATGCGCCCCCGGAAATCCGGGCGATGTTCGTCCGATATCCATTCCTGAGCCCTCGGGGGGCCGTCCGGGGGACCCCCATCCGGGCCGTCGTCCTCACGCATGGAGACGTCAATCACTGTGGGGGCCTCCTGAACTTTCGGGGTCCCATCTCGGACCCCCGGGCCTACGTGAGCGTCTATGCCACGGCGTGGGTCCGCTCGCTGATGGCTCAAAACCCCATGTTCGAGGCCGTGAAGGCCCGATGGCGGGACCTGGCCCCGGGGGCGTGGGTGCCTCTCCTGGGGCCGGCCGGCGAGGACACCGGTCTCCTCGTCCGGGGCGTCCCCGTGCCGGGCAAGCCCCCGACGTACCGATGGGAGGACCACCCGGAGGCGACCGTCGCCGTCCAGGTCCGGGAACGCACGACGGGGGCGACCCTCCTGTATGCGCCCATCGTGCGGGAAATCCCAGAGGACCTCGAGCGGGCGGCCGACGAAAGCGACATCCTCGTCTTCGACGGGACCTTCTGGAGCGATGACGAACTGACGGCCATCGACCCCTACGGCCGGTCGGCCTACTCGATCGGTCACATACCGGTCGAGGCGAGTCTGCCGTGGATGGCCCAGCGACGGGCTTCCCTGCGGGTCTACACGCACATCAACAATACGAATCCCCTGAACGACCCGACCTCCGAGCCCACCCGTCAGGTTCGGGCCGCCGGCGTCCGGGTCGCCGAAGACGGCTGGACCATTCGGTACCCCGAGTAGACCGGCAGACGGGTAGGGGCCGTCAGGGAAGTCGGCCTTGTAACGCCGGCCGGTCCCGGATGCCTCACAGCATGCACTTGGGGACCGTCCGCACGAAGGCCCCGTACTGCTTGGGCTCCTCCAGACGGCAGGACCACACGAGGTTTCCCTTCCAGACCGTCACGTCCGGACAGCCGTCGCACATGTCCTGACGGCCGTCTTCCAAGATGTCGACCGGCTGGATGATCATGACGGACTGGAAGTGCAGGGGTCGAAAGAGTCGTAAGGGATTCCGAAGAGCCCAGGCCAGGTAGCGGGTGACGACGCTCCGGGCACCCCGGTCGAGCGGCGACAGCAGGAGACATCCGGACCGCCCAAACCGTAACATCCGGGGGTGGGCGTAGGCGAGGTACCGGTCCCGCCACAGGTGGTGTTGCGTCTGGACGAACTCCATGAATTTGGGGCCGACGTAGCCCAGGACCTTTCCGCCCCGGGCACCTACGCGGACGGTCAGGAGCCACTTGAACGAGTCGGGCCGCTCCGTCCCGTTGAGGTAAGCGCAGGGCATGAAGTCGGGGAAGCGCTGGCGGATCACGGCCAGGATGTCGGTCGAACGGATGCCGACGTTTTGCTCCCCGTCGGCCACGTAGGGGAGGGGATTCAGGTCGACCTTCCGGCCGCCGGCGTAAAATTCGAAGTTCTCCATCAGCCGGGGGACGATCTGCCGATAGGCGATGAAGACGACGACGTGGACGATGTCGATGTGCCGGGCCGCCCACTCGACGATGTCGGGGACGTACGGGAGGTTGTCTTCGTAAACTGTCGCATTGAAGGCGCAGGAGAGGCCCCCGACCTCGGCCAGCATCTGAGCGTAGTGCAGTCGGAGCTCGTTCAACTCGATTTCGTTCTTGCCCCGCCACTTGGCCCGAAACTGCTGGCTGTCGATGTGGAAGGTAAAGCCCCGGACGCCTGCCTTCTTGAGCTCCCGCAGGAGTTCCGGCGTCAAGGCCACGCCGTTCGTGTTGATGATGGGCTTGAAGCCCCGGGCGGCGATCTCCCGGACGATCTCGACGATCTGGGGATGCAGGAGGGGCTCGCCGCCGGCGATGGAGATGCAGTCGGACTTACGCAGACGTTGGAACGTGTCGATCTCCTCCCGGACGACTTCGAGGGGCTTGTGGGACGACGGCAGGTTCTCCCGGTAACAGCCGACGCACACGATGTTGCAGGCCGACGTCGGCTCGAGCCAGGAGATTCCGTTGTCCGGGAGGGTCCAGGGCAAACGATAGAGCCGCCGATGGTCTAAGGTAACGGACGTCATGGCGCCCTCCTCGGTAGGCCATAAGGTCATAAGGTCGTCGGGCCGTCCGGCCTCATTCCCAGGAGGGGCGACGGCCCCTCTTGAAAGTTCAGCGAACGGACCGGTTTGCCTGAGCCCTACCCGACGTTCCGTCGGCGGCGGACTTTCCAGAAGATGAGGGCCGTCATCCCGAAGGCGACAAACCCCGGCGCGGGAAGCAACAGGAAGCCCCAATCCAGCGTGGTCCCCTGACCCGGTCGGTACTGGAGGCATCGGAAGACGACGTTTTTCCTCGGCAGGGGATAGGTCCCGACGAATTCCCCCCGGAGCTCCCGGACGACCTCGTACAGGCGGTCGGGAACGACGGCGGCGCCGACGAGGAACCGGACGACCCGGCCCCGGTCGATGCCGATCAGGACAGACGGGTGGTCATACTGCCGGGTCGCCGCATCCCACCGGGTCCAGTAGCCGACCGTGCGGGTCAGCCGCTCGATGGCGGCCGGGGTCGTCACGCCAAAGACCCAATCGGGATGGTCCGCTAAGCCGACGGCTCGGGCCATCGACGCCATCGTCTCGACGGTGTCCCGGGGGTCGAAACTGAGGACCACGACCCGGTAATCCCGGCCGAGGCCCCCGACCCGGCGGACGGCTTCTTTCAGGGACCGCACGAAGGGGTAGCACACGCCGGCGCAACGGGTGTACACCAGGGTCAGCAGGACGGACCGGTCCTGCCAGAGCCGGTCCAGGGACACGGTGCCGTTCCGCGTGGTGACCGTCACGTTCGGTACGGGCCGATAGAGATAGCGCTCCTCCCGGGGGATCCCGTAAGGTCCCTCCGGTCCGGCCCCGGCGTCCCGGGCCAGGGCACCGAGCCCCGGACCCGGGACGAGACCGACCCCCAGGGTCAGGAGCCCCCAGCCGAGGAGGGCCGCAACGCCGCCCAAGCGCGAGGCCATCGCCGAATCAACTCCCACAGGTAGAGGAGGACGCCGACCGTCAGGAGGACGAGAGGCACGACGGCCCACCTCGCCATCGTGACGCCCTGCGCCAGCTCCTCAGGATAGATGGCGTACCGACGGGGGACAGAAGCCGCGCCTGCCAGGGAGAACATCAGGACCAAACCATACCCGCCGACGGCCAGCAGGGCCGGGACCACCCAGGTCATCCGGGGCGTCTCGTCGGTCTGACTGAGCTCCTTCACGAACTGGAAGGCAAATCCAAGACTGATGAGTACGACGCCCATGAGAAAGCCCAGGTGAAGATGGGCGACCGCGACCAGCGTGTTGTGGAAGAGGAACTGCAGGGCCGGCGTGGAGCTGATAAAGGCGGCCCCCACGCCGTCGATGGCCAGGCCCATCACGCCCAAGTAGAAGAGCACGGCCGGGAGGGTCCATCGCATGCGGGAGCCGTAAACGAGGCTCAGGGTGACGAAGATCGTCACGACCGCCGCCGGGATAGGAATCAGATAAGACGCCGTCTGCCCGAGGATGCGGAGCCAGAAGGGTTGGGCAAAGTCCATCAAGAGATGGTGGAGATACGTGATGGCGATCAGGACGAGGACGACGTTGAAGGCCGCGGCGAACATGCGGTTCACGTAAAACCGGGGCCGCCCCGCCAGCCTCGGCATCAGCTCCAGGACGATCAGGAACGAGAGGTTGGTCGTGACCTCGGCCGTGACGTGGCCGAAGTAAAACGTCAGGTTCTTCATGAGGAGGGGGTCGTTCTGAAGGCCCGTGCCGATGCCCTCCAGGGCGTAAAGGGTCAGGAGGACTACGGCGGCCAGCAAGGCCGAGAGGTGCAGGACGAGCATGACCGTGGCGATGTGAACGGCCAGGGGGACGTCGGAGACGTTCCGCCGCCCGAACAGGACGTCCCACCCCAGTGCCTGGGGCAGGGACCACCGCCGCGCGATCGCCCGCAGGACGTCGACTTCCCAGATCACCCAGGCGACCCCCAGGAGGGCCACAAACGTAAGGAACATGGTCGTCGCCCAGGGCTTCCAGACGCCCTGGGAATGGAACGGAAGCGGATACAAAAAGTACCAACCGGGACTGAATCGACCGACGAGCGTGGCGACCACAAAGAGGCCCACCGCCCCAAGGGTGATGAGGTAGACGACCCAACTCACCGAAAGACTCAGACGGGCGTATCGGGTAAGCAGGTAACGGACCCCGACCATCGTCGAGATATACCACGTTCCAAACATGCCGAGGCCGTGGAGGGTCATGAGGCTGTAAAACCACTCGGGCCGCAGGGTCAGGAAGCGACCCTGGGTCAAACGCATCAGCCAGCCCAGGACACCCAGGACGGCAAAGAGCGCCAGGACCGTCGTGATCCAGACGAGCGTCACCCGCCGGAAGCCGATGTCCTCCGCCTCCGAGACCGCCGCCTCCTTCTCCAGGATGACGGGGGCCTGCCAGGGCAGGGCTTGGGCTTCTCCATGCGCCATGGCCACCTCCACCGACAGACAGGATGGGGTGACGAAGAGCCGGAGGGACGGACTGAAAGGGGATAGACTCGGGCGCCCCGCAGGGGCACCGCCTCGTCCCTCCGTCAACCCACCCGTCGTCACTTCACGTAGAAGTAGCCCCGCATCCGGGGATGACCGTTGCCGCAGTACTCGAGACAGAGGACCTCGTACCGACCCGGCTTGGCAAAACGGAACCGCAGACGGTTCACATAGCCCGGCATGGCCTGGACCTGGCCCAGGAGCGTGCGGTCCGGGTCATACAGCGAAAACCCATGATTGACGTCAAAGCTCGTGACGCGAAATTCGACCAGCTCGCCGGCCGACACCGTCACCGGCTCCCCGAATTGGACGACCTCCTCCCACTCCCGGTCGTTCGTGATGGGACGCTCCGAGACGGCAAAGTTGAACTGCTTGCCGACGACGAACACGACCCGGTCCGGACGTTCGGCCCGCCGGGGGTAGGGGGCTCGCGGGAAGGTGAAGGCCAGGAACAGACCGGCAAAACCCAGGAGTCCGATCAGGAGGGCCGTCTGGAGCCGCCGGGCCCGGTCGGGCGAGACGGTCCCGGACCGTCGGGACCGGAGGGCCACGTAGGCGAACACCAGGACGATCCCGGCGCTGACGGCTTCCAGGAGAAAGATGGGGATATGGCGACTCATCGGTGCTTACCTCCGGATGAGGACGTCCCCGGACGAATTTTTCATCGTTGTCGGACAAGATGTTTATACACGGGTCGGCGTCAATTGTCAAATAGATCCCATTATTCGTCTAAATATTGAGACACGAGCAAGGGGATAGACCCGGACCCCTGGTTTCCCTTGTCTCAAAATTGGGACCCTTCGCAGACCGCTGGTGAGACGGAAAGGCCCGCCCGGCCGGACCGGTTTGATACAATGGGACCGAAGAGTGCGCCGTCCAGAGATAGAGGCAGTAAGGGGTCGAGACGCTTCCAGCGGTGCATGAAGCGCTGAGGCGCCTGACCGCAACGGTCGGTCGGGTCGTCCCGGGTCTCGACCGGGTCATGCCCTTGACGATCTACGCCCCCTTCGTGCGGGGTCACGTGATCTACTCCGGCCCCCACAGGTCAAGACCCTCCTGGCCCACTGTCTGGCCCGGACCTTTCAGGAGGCCCACCGCGCCTCATGGCGCTAACTTCCTCCCAGGTCCTGGACGGACGGCGGTTGGGCTGGACCCGGGCCGGGAACCTACGTGCAGTTCCTGCCGACCCGCTGAACGTCTTCTTCTTTACAGATTTACAGATGGGGGTGGCCTGGACGTGCGGGTGAAAAAGCGGGACGATCGCCGCGAGGATGGCAACGTCCCCGATGACCCGCAAGTCCAGACCTTCATGCTTCAACGGGCCAGGACCCGGCTCATGAGCTTCAGACCCACCTCCATCGCCTGCCAGGGCAGTCCCGCATGGAAGGGCTTCCCGTTCCGGAACCGCCACGGTAGGTAAAGCCCCAGAAGCTTCTTGCCCAGCCGCCAGGTCGCCGAGGAGCCGACCCGGTACATGGCGAGAGCCTCCGGCCGGACCTCGACGGGCTTGTCGGGTCGCCCCGTCAGGCGCAGAGGCACCTGGGCAAAGGTCGCCTTGTCGAATTGCTCCATGATGCACATACTGGTCGGCTCGAAGCGGAACGAGGGCGCTCGACCCAGGACTTCAGCGGCGATGTGCTCGGCGGCGGTGTCTGCCTGCAAAAGGGCCAGGAAGGCCTGCTTGACGGGAAAATCGCCGGCGTCGCCGACGGCGTAGATATTCGGATGGTCCACGACCTGTCGGGTCTCCAGATGAGTCCGCAGGAAGCCCCGCTCATCCGTAGGCAGGCCCGGGAAGGGCGTCGAAGCGACATAGGGCGGGAACGAAATGAGCAAGTCGTAAGGTCGACGCTCGCCGTTCCGATACACGACCTCCCGCGATTCGACCCGATCGACGGCATACCGCGTGAAGCCGGTGATGCCCCGCCGTTCGAATTCCCGGAGGACGACCTCATGGAGCCGAGGCCCAAAGGCCTGGATGAAGGTCTCCTCGTAAGTCGTGTAGGTGACGTTCACGGCGTCGCGAACGCCGTGCCGCCGGAGCCACGTATCGAGCATGAAGACAATCTCGTAGAGGGGTCCTGAGCACTTGTTGTTGGGCGGGACCAAGAAGAGGACCTCTTGCCATTGTCCGGCCCGGGCCTTCTCCAGGAGGTCCTGCAGGGCCGCCCGGAGCCGGAGCATCTCCTCGGGGGTCCAGATCGTGTAAGCATACTCGGCCAGGCCAGGGATTTCCTCGGCCCGCATGCCGGCGCCCGTCGCCACGACCAGGAAGTCATAGGGCAGGACCCGTCCGTCGGCGTGGACGCGTCCCTGAGCAGGGTCGATTTCGCGAGCGGCGGCCTGGACGAAGTCGATGTCCATGCGGCGGGCGGGCCGTTCGAGGGGGACCCGGAGGCGCTCGGGGTCCATCCCGAAGGGGATATAAATCGTGTTTGGCTTGAACAGAAAATGATCGCTGTCGGATACGAGGGTAATGGATACCCGGTCCCCCAGACGGAACCGCAGGTAGAAGGCCGCCTCCAGGCCCCCAAAACCGCCCCCTAAGACGACAATCTTCGGTCGCTGTCGAACGCCTGTCATGATGCCTCCTCCTTCATCGGTCGGCCGACTCGCCTGACGATTTGGGTAGTGACCACCTGTAAATGCAAACCTGATGGGCGCGTTTTCAAACGCCCGCATGACTGCAAGCGCTCGGTTTTTCTTGTGACGCCGCCATGACTCTCAACGTTCTGAGGTATCCCGTACAGGTCGGTCACTACTATGTTTTGCTCATAGCATCAGGAGTCGGCCCATCCACAGAGTTGTCCCATTCCTCATAAGAGTTGGAGAAATGAAAAGCATCGGGGTTACATGGAATCGTCTCTCCGAGAGGCGCCGGTCCCGGTCGGGGCCCGCGTCCGGCGCACAGCCCAGTCGTTCGACTGATCGGCCGTACCGGGTCGCCACTAGGTTCCAGGCCAAGAGGCCGCGAGGCGTCATGGACCCGGGAAAAGTCTTTCCGGGACAGGCGACGGGCCTGGCAGAATCCGGACCCGCACGACCTCCTACCGATTAGACTCGGATGACCGGCCCAAGGCCGTTGCGCGTCACTCCGCCCCTTTGAAACATCGTGCTTCCCGTGGGGTGGAAAAGGCCGTCCCGACGCCCTTCTCCCGGGCCGAAGGGCTCTATTATCGGAAGTAGGAGGCCGGGATAGATCCCCAGACCCCGGCCGCCCACATCCCGTATATCCAAGCTGTTCGGTTGGGAGGAATGCCGCTCCCATCCGGGAAAACGATGGCCCGGCCATCTCGATTTTTCAAGCTTCCTCCGGAGGACCCGGCCATGACGGGCGGTGCCTGAGGAGGACGCCCGCAGGACGGCGGGCTCTCTGCGGAAGCTACCGGCATGACGGCCGGTGTTCCGGGGATAGACGCCAGTCTCTCGACCTGCCCATCTGCCGACTGCCCATCTGCCGACTGCCTGAAACATCATGCTTTCGTGGAGGTACCCCTTCCGCTTCCCATCGCACTTCTCACCTCCCGAACGGCTCTGATATCTTGTATATCTTGCACCCCGCATCCCGCATCTTGTATCCTGCACTCCAGAGCTCTTGGGGGATGACGTCGGATGCCCCGCGGCAAGCGCAAACATCCACCGGCCGGACCGACACCCCCGGCACCGACGCCGGGCCCGCCGGGTGACGCCCGGCCGCCCATCCTGGGTCACGAGTCGGTCCTCCGGCGTCTCCAGACCTACCACCGTCAACGCTGGCGGGGCGGTACCATGCTGTGGGTCGGCCCCCCGGCCGTCGGGAAAAAAACGCTGGCCCTGCGTTTCGCCCGGGGATACCTCTGTGAGCAGGGTACCTTCCTGGGCTGTGGTACGTGCCGGGCCTGTCGTCTGATCGACCAGGGCCAGCACCCGGACGTCCTCGTGTTTACGGTCGAGCCCGGTCAGAACCACAGCATCGAGGACGTCTGGCGATTCCAGCATCAGGTCGCCCTGAAACCCTGGCACGGGGACGTCAAGTTCTTCCTTTGGGACGACGCCGAGCGGATGCGCCAGGAAGCGGCCAACGCGATGCTGAAGACCCTCGAAGAACCGCCGGAGGACACGATCACCATCCTCATCACGTCCCAGGTCTATCGAATCCTCCCGACCATTCGCTCCCGGGCCCAAATCCTGCGCTTTGGACCGGTCCGGGAGGACGTCCTGTTGAGTTATCTCATGCGGCAAGGCGAATGGACCGAGGCGGAGGCTCGGTGGGTGATCCGGTGGAGTCAGGGCCGACCCGGTCTGGTCCTCCAACCCCGGAGCTTCTGGGAGTTTCACAAGCGACTCCGACGGGCCGTCCTGGACTGGTTCCAGCAGTGGCTTCCCCAGCCGCAGGAGGCCTGGTGGCGGTACATGGAGATGGACCTGCGACCGCTGACGGGCCTGGCCCAAGAGGTCTTTCGAATCACCGGCGGAATTTACACGGCCGACGGCTGGGTATGGAACCGATGGTGGGTCCAGCAAGTCGTCCTACACGGTTTGATGATCTTGCGGGACCTTTACTGGCTTCGGCTGGGCCTGCGCCACTTGATCGTGAACGTGGACGTCGTGGGCACGCTGGAGCGGATGGCGGCGTGGGTCGAGCCGGCGTGGGTCGAGGGCCGGATCGAGGCGTGGTTGAGCTTTCTACACGACATGGCGGTGTACCACTTTGGGGGGGCCTGGCAGGTGCCGGGTCGGCTGACGACGGCGTGACAGGCCCGCGAATGGCGAATAGCGAGTAGCGAACGGTGAACGGTTTGGGGTCCGGCGTCGGTGGTCGTTCCCGGACGCCGTTCTGTCGTCTTCCCGAAACTCCTGGACTCCCGAATGATCGCCGGGAAGGCGTATTTCCCGGGGGCTCAGGCCGGCATGCAGGCCCTTTTCGTCGAGGCGACGATTCTTAACATAAGATCCATTATCGGAAGCTATGGGGACCCAAGACCCTGCCTCCCCCTCCCGATGAAGTGACGAAGTGACGGAGTGATGAAGCGAGTTGGGGAACATCGACCCCCGGAACGCCAGCCGTCCGGAATGCCGGCCCGTATCCCTCGGGACACCGGCCGTCATGCCGGTGCCCATCCCGAGCATCCCAGACCCGACGCCGAACTTATTGCCGGGCCCCGACTGCTCGGAGACGGGCGACGACGCCCCCATGGCCCCGTTGCGTCGCCCACGTCAGGACCGAATAGCCGTAAGCGTCCCGGGCATGGACGTCCGCCCCGGCCTGGATGAGGACCTCCACGACGTCCTCTCGCCCCGCGATGGCGGCGATCATCAAGGGCGTCTTGCCGTCGCCGGTCCGGGCGTCCACGTCGGCCCCTTCTTGCAGGAGACGCCGGACTTGCTCGACGTCCCCTGAATAGGCGGCTAAAAATAACCGATGGTCGATCGGCCGCATCTCATCAGCCCTCCGGGAAGTCCGAGACAAGAACCAGTCTCATCCATCCGACGGGACCGGGATCAGACCCTCGATATCCGACCACAGACCATGGACCATAGACCCCCCTGGACCCAAGCCGGTCTATAGTCTGTGGTCTATGGTCTGTGGTCGGATTTATGCGAACGCTTCATGTATTTTACCGCCGAGGCGCGGGGAACGCAGAGGAGCGAATGGCGAACGGCCAATGGCGAATGGCGAGTAGCGAATGGCGAACGGCGAGTAGCCAATCGTATCCCGCTCTCGAACCAGTCTCATCAATCCGAGGGGACCGGGATCGGACCCTCGATATCCGACCACAGACTATGGACCATAGACCCCCCCGGGGCCCAAGCCGGTCTACGGTCTGTGGTCTATGGTCTATGGTCGGATTTATGCGAGCGTTTCCAGGCACCTTTTATGAGATGGCTTGTCGCGTCCTATATCGTTCCGCATCTTGCATCCCGCATCTTGCATCTTGTATCTTGCATCTTGCATCCTGTAGCCCCTTTGATAACAGAGCCGTTCGGTCGGGAGAAATGCGGTTCCCATCCGGGAAGACGATGGCCCGGCGATCTCGATTTTTCAAGCTTGTTAAGGATGACACCGCCATCCCTGGCGGTGTCCAGATGGGATCGACACGGCCAGGACGGGCGGTGCATGAGGATGACGCCCGCATGACGGCCGGTGTTCCGGGGATAGACGCCCGTCGCCCGACTTGCCGACCTGCCCATCTGCCAAATGCCCATCTGCCGAATGCTTGAAACATCGTGCTTCCCGAGGGATGGGAAAGGTTGTTCCGACGCCATTCTCACGAACCGAACGGCTCTGATAGGACGCTTATGCGGTCCACGGTTCAAACGGAACATTGGGCAGACGTCGCCCGTCGGGTCGCCGGGGGCATCCGGCGGCGGGTCCTGGCCTATGTCCTTCGGCATAACGGTGGCTATCTGAGCCAGGCCTGCTCGGCGGCCGAGATCTTGGCGACCCTGTACACGCGCGTCATGCGCCTGGGTCCCAGTCAGGGACCGATGATCCCTCGGCCTTTCCCCGGTGTGCCGGGGCCCGACCGGCCCCTGGCCGGATGGGGCGGCCTCTACAACGGGCCTCGAGCGCCGGACCTGGACCGGTTTATCTTCTCGCCCGTCCACTACGCCCTGGCTCTGTACGCCACGCTGATCGAGGTCGGTCGGCTGGCCCCCGAGGCCCTCGAGATGTTCAATCAGGACGGGAGCACGGTCGAGATGATCGGGGCTGAACACTCGCCGGGCATCGAGGTCACGGCCGGCTCCCTGAGTCAGGCCGTCAGTGTAGCGGGGGGCATCGCTTTGGCCCGGAAGCTGAAAGGCGAGACGGGTCGGGTCTGGGTCTTCATGTCCGACGGTGAACTTCAGGAGGGTCAGACCTGGGAAGCGCTGATGGCGATGGCCCACTATCGGCTGGACAACGTGGGGATTTACATCGACGCCAACGGCCAGCAGTGCGACGGTCGGGTCGAGACGGTCATGAACGTGGAGCCCATCGTGGCCAAGCTGGAAGCCTTCGGCGCTTGCGTCTACGAGGTCGACGGTCATGACGTCGAGGCCCTGGCAACCCCGGCCGAGCGGCCCCATCCCGGCCGGCCCCTCGTCGTCGTCTGTCGGACGGACCCCTGCCGGGGGGTCGAGCCCCTCCGGGCGCGGGCCCCGAAGCTCCACTACGTTCGCTTTCGGAGTGAGGCCGAGCGGGCGGCCTATCAGGCCGTCCTGGAGCGGATGGAGGCGGTCCAAGAGCCTATCGGACCGGTCGGCAGATAGGCAGATGGGCATTTGGCAGGTGGGCAGATGGGCAGATGGGCAGATGGGCAGGTCGGCAGGTCGGGAGACGGGTGTCTATCCCCGGAACACCGGCCGTCCTGCGGGCGTCATCCTCATGCACCGCCCGTCCTGGCCGGGTCGATCCCATCTGAACACCGCCAGGGATGGCGGTGTCATCCCCTCCAAACACCGCCCGTCATGGCGGTGTCATCCTTAACAAAGCTTGAAAAATCGAGATCGCTGGGCCACCGTTTTCCCGGATGGGAGCAACATTTCTCCCAACCGAACAGCTCTGCTAACAGAGTGGTTCAGTTTGTGGGAGGGGCGTCAGGTCGGCCTTGCCCACCGCCTGAAATGAAGGAGGAACAGCGAATCGCGCATGGGACCCTATCTGCCTACCTGCCTACCTGCCGACTGCCGACCGCCGACCTGCCCCATCTGCCGACCCTGCCGATCTGCCCGATGGTAGGTGAGCGAAGCGATGGAGACGGTCCTGCGGCCTCATGCTCGGAACCTGGTCGCTTGGGCGAAAGACAAGCCGGCCGTCGTCGTCCTCTCGGCGGACCTGACGGGCTCCTGCGAGGTCGACGACTTCCAGGCTACCTATCCGGACCGTTTCTTCTCGATGGGGATGGCCGAGCAGAACATGATCGGTTTTGCGGCCGGTCTGGCCCGGGAAGGCTTCGAACCCTTTGTTCATACCTTCGCCGTATTTCTCACCCGTCGGGTCTATGACCAGGTCGCCATGCAGGTCGCCTATCCCTGCCTGCGGGTCCGGCTGATTGGCTTCCTGCCGGGCATCACGACGCCGGGCGGCGTGACGCATCAGGCCATCGACGACGTGGCTCTCATGCGGGTCCTGCCGAACATGACGGTCCTGGAGTGCGGGGACGCCACGGACGTCGAGACCGTCCTCGACGTAGCCCATTCGGTTCCGGGGCCCGTCTACATCCGGATGCTCCGGGGCGAGGTCCCCCGGCTGTTTCCGAAGACGGAGCCGTTCCGACTCGGGCAGGCCCGAATCCTCGGCCGGGGCGAGGACGTCGCCGTCCTCTCGAGCGGGATTTGCACGGAGGAAGCCCTGCGGGCGACGGCGGCCCTCCGGCGGCGGGGCGTTTCCGTCGCCCACCTCCACGTCTCGACCCTGAAGCCCTTCCGGGACCCCACACTACTCGAAGCCATCGCTGGCGTCCGATACGGCGTCGTCACGATGGAGAACCACAGCGTCATCGGCGGTCTCGGGTCGGCCGTCGCCGAGCTCATGGCCGAGGCCGGCGTGGGTCGGCGTCTGATTCGGCTCGGCCTGCAGGATACTTTCGCCCACGGGGCCAGCCGGGCTTACCTGATGAAAGAATACGGCCTCGATGCGATGGCCCTCGTGCGGGCCGTCGAGACGCTGGTCGGGACGTCCCTGGGGGTGACCGAGGCGGACCTGGCCGCCGTGGAGCCGGCCCTCCCGACCGGTACCGCTCAGGCGGAGGCCCTGTGAGGCCTCGGCTTCCGGGACGGAGCCTGGGTCGCTGGCCCCACTCGATACCGAACATGCTGAGACTCTCCGGCGAACGGTTGCACGTCACGTACCGCATCCGGGCCGACTCCGAGGCGGAGGCCCATGCCCGGGCCCGGGACATCTGCTACGAGCAGACCGTCGAAGTGCCGGAGGACTTGCCGATTCGGGAGGACATCCGGGCCCAGGTCGTAGGCTGTATCGAGGACCTGCGGCCCATCGGACCGACGGCCTTTGAAGCCGTCATCAGTTATGCCGTCGAGGTCGTCGGGACCGAGCTCACCCAGCTCCTGAACGTCGTCTTCGGCAACGTCAGCCTGAAGCCCGGCATCCGGGTCGAGGCCATCGAGTTCCCGGACAGCTTCCTTCGCCACTTCCGGGGCCCCCGGTTCGGTCGGACCGGCCTTCGGGAGATTCTCGGGGTGTGGGACCGACCCCTCCTGTGCACGGCCCTGAAGCCGATGGGCCTGGCTCCTCAAGAAATGGCGGAGCTGGCCTACGAGATGGCCCGGGCCGGCGTGGACCTCATCAAGGACGACCACGGGATCGCCGACCCGCCGTTTTGCCCGTTTCGGGAGCGGGTCCCCCGTTGCGTCGAGGCCGTCGAGCGGGCGAATCGAGAGACGGGCCGCCGGGCGATTTACATGCCCAACGTCACGGCCCCGGCGGACCGGGTCTTCGAGCGGGCCGAATATGCCCGCCGAGCCGGCGCGGGCGGGCTCCTCCTTAGCCCCGGCCTGACGGGCCTGGATACCCTCCGCGCCCTGGCCGACGAGGACCGGGTCGCCCTCCCCTTGATGGCGCACCCGGCCTTCCTGGGGAGCTTCCTCGTGGGGCCGGAATCGGGCATCGCCCCCGGGGTCCTGCTGGGTCAGCTCATGCGCCTGGCCGGGGCGGATGCCACCATTTTTCCGAACTACGGGGGGCGGTTCGTCGCTTTTTCTCGGGAGATCTGCCAGGCCATCGCCGAGGCGACGGCCCGTCCGATGGGCGCTATCCGCACCATCTTCCCGGTCCCGGCCGGCGGGATGACCCTGGACCGAGTCCCCGAGATGGTCGCCACTTATGGGACCGAAGCCATTTTCTTGATCGGCGGGGCCCTCCTCCACCAGCGGCATCGTCTGGCTGAGGCCGTCCGAGACCTTCACCGAGCGATGGGCGCGGTGTAAGAAATCGGGATTCTCCCGGGCCGAACGGTTCTGTTGACAAACCCGTCGAGTGCCTTGTTACTCACTCGAGCGTATTTCAAAAACTCTATTCCACTGCTGAGACGCCGAGAACGCAGAGAAAAATCGAAGAAAAACCCTCATCCTCTGCGTCCTCTGCGCCTCGGCGGTGAGTCGTGAAACAGGCTCTCAGGACCTAAGACGGGGCACCGGAAATCCCTGCCGGACTTTACCCGCCGTCCCGCTGGAGGGCCGCCAGGGCATCCCGGGCCGCTTCAGCCACGCTTTCGCCCCAGTCCGTGCCGAGGGTCGCCCGTCGGGCATCCTGGAGTTTCTGAAATAGTTGACGGGCTTCCGCCAAGCGGCCCATCTGAAGGTAACACTCGGCCATCCGGTATTCGACGGTCGCCGGACTGATCCCGGCATCCCGTTCGAGCCGAATCCGCCGGAGCCACTCCAGCGCTTGGACATAATCCTGAAAGCGCATGTACAGGCGGGCCAGGTTCAAACGGGCCACCTGATGGACGAGGGTATCCTCGGGTCGTTCGGCATACCGCAGATAGCCGATGGCCAACCGGTGGTAGAAGGGATGTCCGGGGTCCTCGTCCGATTCGACCGGCGTCTCGACCGTCGAGACCTCGACGGTGCGAATCTTGGGCTGGAGGGGGTCTTCGAACTGGAGGACGACCTTCTCCTTCGTCTGGACGGCGGCCTCGACGGCCGCCCAAGCGTCGGGGCGATCCAGTTGAAGACCCTCGACGGAAAGCAGGAGGTCCCCCGGCTTGGGTCGGTCGCCGGTGCCCAGTCGAGCGGCATCGACCTCGACGACGACAGGATAGTCATAGAGGGTCGTCCAGACGAATCGTAGGGGGAGTGTCCGACGGAGGACGGGGGCCTCATACGTCATTTGGGTGAGCGTCTCGACGACCCCCTTCTCCTCGATGACATCGACCTGGACCCGGTCGGGTCGGCTCGACATATCGGAGAACAGGAGGAACTCGACCCGGGGCCCGTCGCCGGCCCGGAGACGGAGGACCAAAAACAAGCGACTCTCGAACGTCCGGGCGACCCGGTTCAATAAGGCCTGAAAGGCGGGCGGGGGCTTCGTCTCCCAAGCGGCCAGGACTTGGCGAGCGAGGTCCCCGCCGCGAACCGTTGAGCCGTCCCACGGAATGTCGACCTGGCTGGCATCGACCCACACGGCCCGGTCCCAGCGCTGGACGCCCTTCTGTACAAGGTCCCGAAGTCGCTGGATGACCCCCTCCGGCACGCCATCGTCGACGCCCCAGCCCAAGAAGACGACCCGGGGGACGACGGACGCCGGAACGGGGACGACCTCGCTCCGGACGACGTCCACGTCGCGGGAGAAGGTGCCCCACGCATTTTTCAGCGTCACCGTGTGCCGACCTGCACAGGCCACGAAGGTCCCCTGCGAGGCCTTGCCTTGGAGCTGGCCATCGATATAGACGTCGGCCTCGGCGTCGGCTTGGAGGACGATACGGCCGACGGCCGGCTCCAGGCGCACGGGGTCGATAAATACGTCTTGCAAGGGCGGCACCCGGACGATGAGCTGGACGGTGTCATAACAGGGCTTTCGAAATTCTACGTAGTGCTCCCCGGTATCGCTGACAGGAATGGCCAGATAGTCGGAAAACTCCTCCGGCGGCCACTGCCGGGTCTCGGCGAAGGCTCGGACTCCCGGCGGCGCCTCTCCCTGCGTCACCCCGACGCGGCGGCCGTCCAGATAGACTTCCACCCCTCGGGGCGCCGTGGCGACAAAGAGGGCCCCTGACACACGTTGCAGTTCGATCGGCTCGACCTCCGTGAGCCGACCGCCTTTGATCGTCACGATCCTCTGCCAGGGGGCGTAGCCCGGTCGTTCGACCCGCAGTTGATAGGTGCCCTCCAAGACCGGTTGCTGAGAAAGAGAGCCCCGGCCGAGCCAGCGCTGGTCCAGGTACAGGACGGCGTCCGGCGGTTTTACCGAAACGGATAGGAAGCCGATCAGGGACTGCCGCAACTGCTGAAAGAAGGCGGCGACCGACGGCGGCGGCGTGTCCGGGAACTCGTATTGGGGATTCACCTGCAGGAGGGTGATGTAGTAAACCCGGGCCTCCTGGGGGCGGTCTTGCTGGAGGTAAAAACGGGCCAAGTAGTCTAAGGCCCACTGGTAGACCCGGCTTTCCTCCGACGTCAGGGGACGGGTCAAGCGGACCCCTTCGACCTCCCGGACGATCCGCTGAAATACCGGGACGGCCTGGTCCCAGTTACCGCCGACGGCGTCCTCGCGCGCTTTTTGGAAGTCCCTGACCCACGTCGGGACCGGTTGGGCCCCGGCCCGGCACGTCAGCAGAGCGCCCATGGCCAGTAGGAGCCACAGCCGGCACCATCCCCTATCCCGTATCCTGCGTCCTGTATCCTGCCTCCTGCATCTTGTATCTCGCATCCCCTACCCTCTTCATATCAACTTCATATCAACCGAATGACCCGGCGGGCCTTCCGGTCCAAGAGGTAGAGGCTCCCGTCGTCGGCGACCAACATGTCTTGGAGCTTCCCTTCCGGTAGGAAAGCTCGAAGACTGAGGGTCCGATGGAGCTGGCCGGCCGGCGTGAAGATGAACACCGTCTGGGCCTTCGCGTCCAGGACGTAAATGAGACCGCAGACGTCCCATCCCAGGGCGACGACCTGCTGGAAGGGCCGTTGGGGATTTTCCAAGCGCCGGACCAGCGTCCCGTCCCGGGCATAGACCAGGACCCGTGCCTGGTCCCGGTCGATGACCCAGAAGCGTTGCCAGTCGTCGAGGTATATCCGGGACACCCGGAGGGGCTTGCCGTCCAGAGCGAGCGTCAGTCGACGCTCCGAAGTCCAGGCGGAACCGGAAGACGCCGGATTCTTCGGCCTTTCCGGCCGAGCCGGAAAGGCCCAGAGGCCGGAGGCGTCGTCGGCATAGGCCCACAGGGTTCGACGCCGGTCGACGACGAGGGCGGCCGGCTCGATAGCCCGACTCCGACGGCCCTCGGTCACGCCGACCAGGGGGACCGGGCTCCCCCGGGGGAGGACGACCCGGTCGCCGGCGAGGCCGTACAACTGGTCGTCGGGCGTGATAAACGCGTCGTCGAGCTTGGAGAAGGTCTGCCGGTCGACGTAGCGGCCCGTCGCGTCATAGAAGATGACCCACTTGAGGCCCCGGTCGACGACGGCCCAGCCCCGGGACCATCCGAGGAGCCGCACGGGCTCGTCCCACCGAATCTGCTGGGACGCCTGGAAGTTGGGGTCGACGGCATAGAGACCGGCGGTCGTCGAACCCCGGAGGGCCTGCCGATACAGCGTCGTCGCGGCGGCCCGAACTTTCCGAGCGACCGGGGCCGGCACGTCGGCCAGTCGGACCGTCGTCAACCTACGCAAGGCTTCATCCCACCGACCCTCATAAGCGTAAGCCTGCGCCATACAGAGGGTCGCCTCGGCGGTCGCCCCACCCCGATGGTGCTCGACGACCCATCGGCACAAATGACGGGCCCGGGCAGGCTGGCCCGTCGCCCCCAGGTACAGGCCGACCTCGGTCAGGGCCCGGCCGGCCCATTCACTGCCTGGGTATAGGACGGCCATCCGCTCTAAGTTCGCCACGGCCTCGGATACGTCGGCCGGGAAGGACTGCCCGTAATGGAGCTGAATGTAGCCTGCGAAGTAGTAGGCTGCGGCCGCCTGAGATGAGGTCGGATACCGCTGGAGCACGCCCCGGAAGGCTTCCAGGGCCGCGTCGGGGTCCGCGCGGTGCTCCAGGAGGTAGCGACCCACGGCGACTAAGGCCTCCGGCGCATAAGGCGAATCGGGAAACTTCTCGACGACGGTCTGCCAGTCCCGAAGCGCCTGTTCGTAGTCGCCCCGTTCATAGAACCGGTAGCCGCTCTGCAGATAGCGGCGGGCCAGGTCTTCCGACTGGGCCTCGACCCATGGCATCCCCGATAGATACGCCAGACATCCCCATAGGAACCATCGAGCGATAGTCTTCATGTCCGAACCGAAGTACCCGACGGGCCCACGAAGGCTTTGGATCTCAAAAACTACTGCATTCTCATCGCCCCGACAACTCCATCGGCGGCATGGCGGGACGACGTCCTACGAGACGCCGCTTGTCACGCCGTTCGTCGGACGAGGACAAAGGTCAGGTCGTCCGGCACCGGGGCCGTCCCCCGAAAGTCCCGGATGGCCGCCTCGAGGACGTCCCGCAGTCGGGTCGCCCGCAGGTGCCGGTTCTGCCGCAGGAGCTCGACGACCCGCATCGTGCCGAATTCTTCACCGGCCGGCGACTGCAATTCGGCCACGCCGTCGCTGTAAACGGCCATCAGGTCGCCCGGCTCGAGGCAGACCGCCCGGTCCGAGTAAGTCGCGTCCCCCAAAATGCCCAGGGGGAGGCCGCCGGCCTCCAGGCGCTCGACGGCCCCGTCCGACCGCACGAGGACCGGGGGCAGGTGGCCCGCATTGACGTAAACGAGCCGATGCGTCCGGGGGTCCAGCTCCCCGTAGAAGAGGGTCACGAACCGATTCGGCGGCGTGCACTCCCAGAGATACCGGTGCACGGCCCGGACCTTTTCGGCGACGGGCGCCGCCGTGTAGGCTTGCGACCGCACGCTGGCATGGAGACCGGCCATCAGAAGGGCCGCATCAAAGCCCTTGCCCGAGACGTCCCCCAAGGCGACGACCACGACGCCCGACGGCAGGTCGATGAAGTCAAAGTAGTCGCCGCCGACTTCATAGCAGGGGACGCTGACGCCCGTGATCTCATAGCCGGGGACCTCGGGCGGCCGGGCGGGCAGGAGACGAAACTGAATGTCCCGGGCGCTGGCCAGCTGGTGCCGAATGCGCTCGTTCTCGATGCGTTGCTCGATGAGACGGTCGTTTTCGACCTTGATTCCAAGGATGAAGGCCATCAACGTCAGCAAATCCACGTCTTCTTGGGTAAAGCGTTGGCCCACGGCGCTGTCCATGTAGAGGATGCCGACCGGCCGGTCATGCACGACGACGGGCACGACGGCGACCGACCGGACCGGACTGGCGAGGACGGAGGCGCTGTCCCGAAAGGCCGGGTCGACGTGCAGGTCCGGGACCAGCAGGGGCGTGCCCCGCTGAAGTACGGCCTCGACGACCGACCGGGATAGACGCACGTCCCGGTCGGCTACGTCCGTCGGGGTCCCCCGACTGTAGGCGGCCACGCATGTCAGGTCGTCCGTATCGGACCGCCGCAGGAGCAGGAGCGCCCGGTCGGCCGGAAAGGTCTCAAAGACCCCGTAGACGATCACCCGGAGGAACTCGTCCAGCGACCGATGGGCGGCCAAGGCCTGGCCGACCCGTTGGATTAGGTCGAGTAGGGCTTGCCGGCGTTCGGCTTGTCGTCGACCCCGCAAGACCCGCGTCTCGGCCCGGACCTGGCGGACCAAACGAGTCAGCTCCGAGTCCTCGGCGGCATAGGCCTCGACGGGGGGTACCCCCTCGCCGGTCAGTCCGGTCAAGACGGGCGTCGGCCTCGTGACGTCCGATGTCTCGGGTGACTCTTGGGATGCTTGAACCGCCGGGGCGGCGACCTCGACGGTGAGGAGGCTCCGGCCCATCTGAATGATGTCGCCGGCCTGAATCCGGACAGGGGCCTGAAGCCGTTCGCCGTTCAGGAATGTCCCATTCGCACTCCCCAGGTCGGCCAGCCAATAAGCCCCACCCTCCTCTCGGATTTCAGCGTGCAGGCGGGAAATCAGGATGTCTTCCAGGCATACATCGTTGCGGGTCGAACGCCCCAGGGTGACGACGGGTTTCTGCAAGGTCACCGTGAAGGGGTCTCGCATAAAGACCTGAACTCGAAGCTTGATCATGACACCCCCATCTCGAGGGATGGACGGAATGGGTGTTGGGTGCCGCGTGTCGGGTGATGGTACAGGATACAGGATGAGGGGTCCCGGATCCCAGGTGCCAGGCTCCAGGCCTAAGATGCAACCGGTTATAGATCTCTGCATCGTCAAAATTCATTTTGATATTTTGAGGCTTCCCCTTACCCGGCCGTTCCCCTGGTCCATTCACGGCCCGCGGCCCTTGGCGTTGCCTTCTCCGCGACGGGGGTTTATACTATCGCCCGTGGGGCGGAGGGTTGGCCGAGCGGACGAAGGCGGCGGCCTTGAAAGCCGCTGTTCCGGCAACGGAACCGTGGGTTCGAATCCTACACCCTCCGCCATACCCCGTGGAGAGGTGCTGGAGCGGTCGAACAGGGCTGCCTGCTAAGCAGTTGCCCTGGGGAAACCCGGGGCCGAGGGTTCAAATCCCTCCCTCTCCGCCACCCTGGGTCACAGGGGACGGGCGACGGAGGTCGCCGAACCCTGTCGCTCCTCCCCTGTCACTTATTCCGGCGCAGGGGCATTCATGCAGTGGCCACGGGCGGGTGGATCGATCTACTTCCGCATCGGCCAGGTGGCCGAGATCCTGGGGGTGGAAACGCACGTCCTCCGCTACTGGGAAAAGGAATTCCCCGAATTGGCCCCCCGGAAGAACCGTCACGGCCAGCGGATATACACGGAAGAGGACGTCCGCATCGCCATGCTGATCAAATACTTGCTGTACGAAGAGGGCTATACCATCGAGGGCGCCCGGAAGAAATTGCGCCAGTGGATCCACGAAAGCGGCGTGCCCGAAAACGTCCAGGCCCACCTGAAGACCGAGCTGGTCGCCGAGCGCCTCAAGCACATCAAGGACAAACTCGCCCGTCTCCTCCAGCTCCTTGACAGGGGCACCCCTTTGGATTAAGCTTAAGCTACGACGACACGCCCGCGAGGGCGTCGGTTGAGAAGTCGTCGGGATGTGGCGCAGCTTGGTAGCGCACTGGACTGGGGGTCCAGTGGTCGGCGGTTCGAATCCGCTCATCCCGACCAGATGCGATCGATGACGCTTGTCCCGTTTTTCGTACTTGTCGACGACTCCCCGTGCTACTTCTCTCCCCCGTGCCTGCGTCCCATAGATGGCCTCCTTTTGTTCTTTGCCAACCTCCACGCATTTAACCCAATCCGCGGTCCAGAGTCCGTCTTCTCAGACACCGGTCGTCCGACCGCCTGAGGGGGCCTCCCGACCGCTTAACCAAGGAGACACTCCGATGAACATCTATGTCGGCAACCTGTCCCGTGATGTGACCGATCAGGACCTGCGGCAGGCCTTCGAGGCCTACGGCCAGGTGACCTCGGCGACGGTCATTCGCGACCGCTTCAGCGGGGAATCCCGCGGTTTCGGCTTCGTCGAAATGCCGTCCCGGGAGGAAGCCCAGGCCGCCATCGCCGCCCTGAACGGCGCATCCCTGAAGGGTCAGTCCATCCGGGTCAGCGAGGCCCGGCCACGTACGGAAAGGCGGAGTCCCGGCCGGGACCGGGAACGCCGTCCCCGTGGACCTCGTTCCTGGTAACGAGACCTGAGTCTTCCCGGTGCCCAGGTGAGGCCCATCCCGACGCCTGGGCACTTTTCCCTTCCTCTTTCTGCGAGTTGTCCTCTGGCGGGGGGGCGATTCCATACCGCGAATGACCGGAAGCGGGGGCACGAAGCCACCGAGCCGTCCGGGAAGTCTTTCAGCCAAGTGGACCGGACGCTCCAACCGCCCCTGCTCGATCGGGAGGCCGTAGCGACGCCGCTTTGCGTCCCGGAAGACTGCCTCCCAGGCCCGGCGTCGGTTGTACCAGGCCGCCCAACTTGGCTTCCTTCGTCCGAGACCCCGGACTTCCCTGCCCTGCCGGGACCCGCTACAATAGGGACCACTCGGATTCCTTGGGAGGTCCGTCATGGGTCGCAGACGATGGAAGACGTGGGTCTGGAGTGGGCTCGGCTTCATCCTCGTGGGCTGGATTCCCGTGGGTTGTTCGGCGGGGGCCAGCGCGCCGCCGCCGGTACCGCCGCCCCCCCGGGTAGAGCCACCGCCGGCTCCGGCCGCTCCCCCGGAGCTACCGGAGGACCCCTTCCAGCGAGCCGTCGCCCTGTACCAGCAGGGCAAGGTCGGCGAGGCGCTTCAGGCTTTCCAGGGCCTTGAGAATGCGGCCGGTCGGGCCGACGTGCAAGCCTATATCGCCTTCTGTTACGGACGCCAGGGCAAGTGGGACGAGGCCCTCCGGGCGGCCGATCATGCCCTCCACCTGGACGGGAATCTCATCCTGGGCTATGCGGCCAAGGCGTACGCTTTGGCCGGCCAGGGAGCCTTCGAGGAGGCCCTGAAGGTCCTCCAGACGGCTCGAGAGAAGGCGCCGGACCACGTCGAGGTCGCCTATGCGACGGGCCTCGTGCGCTATCTCCAGAAGGCATACAAGGACGCCGCTCCGGCCCTCAAGCAGGCCGTCGATAAGGACCCCCAGCGGCCCTACGCTCACTACTACCTGGGGATGACATACTACAACCTGAACCAGAAGGCGACGGCCATCCAGTACTTAGAAAACTTCCTGCGGCTGGCTCCAGAGGCCCCCGAGGCGCCCCAGGTGCGAGACCTGCTCCAGCGGCTGAAGCGGCGGTAAGGGGAATTATCCTGTGGGGGCTGATGGTGCGGACCCTCTGGATAGAAGTCGGTAAGGCCCTCTACTTGTTTGGCGGCCTCATGGGCCTGGCGGCCATCCTGACGTGGCTCGAGCGGAAGCAGAGTGCCCTCATGCAGGACCGCGTCGGGGCGAATCGAGCCCGTATTTTCGGCTTGCGTCTCCTGGGTCTGCCCCACATCATCACGGACGCCGTCAAGTTGTTGACGAAGGAAGACTTCGTGCCGGCCGGCGTCCCGGCGTGGCTTCATGCGATGGCCCCTTGGGTGACGCTGACGGTGGCCTGCCTGCCGGCGGCGGCCGTTCCCTTTGGCCACGTGCTCTACTGGGGCGGGCAAGCCATCGAGCTCCAATTGATGGACATGCAGGTGGGCCTCGTATACGCCCTGGCCATCGCCTCGATGGCCATCTACGGGGTCATCCTGGCCGGGTGGGTGACCCGCAACAAGTGGGCCGTCTTGGGGAGCCTGCGGGCGGCCGCCCAGCTCATCGGCTTCGGCGTCGTCTTAGGCATTTCCCTCATCGGGCCGGTCCTCCTGTATGGGACCCTCAACCTCCAGGAGATGGTCCGCTGGCAGGACGCGACCGTCCTCGGCGGGTGGCTCCCCCGGTGGGGGATCTTCTTCCAGCCCCTGGCGTTCCTGATCTTCCTGACCGTCGGGATCGCCGAGACCAAGCGGATCCCCTTCGACCTCCCGGAGGGCGAGTCCGAGATCATCGGCTACTTCCTGGAATACAGCGGCATGAAGTTCGGGGCCTTCTTCCTGGCCGACTTCATCGAGACGGTCGTCGTCGCCATGCTGACGGTCACGGTCTTCCTGGGCGGCTGGAGCGTGCCCTACCTGTCGGCCGACCAGGGCGGGTTCGTGTGGCCCTGGGGCGCTCATACGGCCGTGCCGCCCGTCGGGGTCACCCTCCTTCAGATGGCCGCCTTCTGGGTCAAGGTCTTTGCCGTCTGCTGGTTTCTCCTGCTGATCCGGTGGACCCTCCCGCGGTTCCGGATCGACCAGGCCGTCCGGCTGGGCTGGCAGTACTTGCTTCCCCTGTCGGTCCTGAATACCTTTGGGACGGCCGCCGTGCTCTTGATCCGGCAGTAGGGTTATTCGGAAATTCAGGAGAGCTTCGGATGCCCGGGCAGTTCAAGAAAGTACGTCGTCCGCCGGAGAACTGGTGGGTCCGGTCGTACCTGCCGGCTATCCTGCAGGGCCTGTGGATCACGGCCCGTCACTTCTTCCGGAACCTCTTCATCTTCACGGCCCACCGGTTCGGCCTGCTGAAGCACGTCCGGGCCGGCGTCGTTTACCAGTGGCCGGAAGAACCCCGGCCGGTCGCCCCCCGCTACCGGGGGCGACACCGGCTCCTGAAACGACCCGACGGGACGCCTCGGTGCGTGGCCTGCTACATGTGCGAGACGATCTGCCCGGCCGAGTGCATCCACATCATTCCCCAGGAGGTCCCGGACCCCTTCATCGAAAAGGCCCCCAAGGCGTTTTACATCGACCTGAGCAAGTGCATCTTCTGCGGCTACTGCGTCGAGGCCTGCCCCGAGGACGCCATCCGGATGGACGTCTTCGACTTCCGCCTGGCCAGCTACGACCGCTTCCAGATGGTCCTCGACATGGAGACGATGCTGAACTCCGAGCCGTCGGTCCCATATAAATAACGGCAGTTCGGGAATTCGGCAGTTCGGGAATTCGGGAGTTCGGCAGTCAGGGAGCGGACCGACCTGACAAGTCCGTCAGAATCTCCCCGGGAAGAGGCCTTTTGAGAATCGCTTTAAACGGACCGCAAGCCCTTTGAAGGCTTCAGGCATGGTCCGCTCACCGACCGATGGTCTCAAGGCGTCTCATTCCGCTCGCCGGACTGCCGAGCCCCCGAATTTCCGAATTCCCAGACTGCCGGACTGCCGAACTCCCGAACTGCCGGACTCCCGGATCGCCGAATTGCCGAACGATGGCTCGCGAACGGGTACCTCCCTTCGTGAAGTTTCTCGGGACGGGCGGGGCCCGTTTCGTCATGACCCGCCAGCTCCGCTCGACGGGTGGCTTCTGGGTCGGCTACCGGGAGACCTTCCTCCATATAGACCCCGGGCCGGGAGCCCTCGTCCGCTGTCATGCGAGCCGGCCTCCGTTGAAACCCGAGAAGCTGACGGCCGTCATCCTGTCTCATCGGCACATCGACCACTGTAGTGACGCCTCCGTGATGGTCGAGGCGATGACCCTGGCCGGCACCAAGCGTCGGGGCACCATCTTCTGCCCCGAAGACTGCCTGACGCCCCACAGCGTCTTTTTCCCCCACGTCCTGGAGTTCCTACCGGCCCCGCCGGTAGTCCTTCAGCCCGGCCGGCGGTACGAGGTCGGGGACATCGTCCTTCACGTCCCCCTTCGACATCGACACCCGGTCGAGACCTACGGCTTCATCTTCGAGATGGAGGACGTTCGCCTGGCCTACGTCGCCGATACGGCCTTCTGCGAGGACCTTATCCCGGCATATCGGGGATGCGATGTCGTCATCCTGAACGTGACGTTGGCCCAGCCCAAGCCCGAGGTCCAGCACCTGAGCCTGCCGGAGGCCTTCGAGTTGATGGTCAACCTAAACGCCCGGGTGACCGTCCTGACCCATTTCGGGATGGAGGTCCTCCGGAGCAAGCCCTGGACGATCGCCCAAGAGTGGACGCAGAAGACGGGCCGGACGGTCATCGCCGCCGAAGACGGCCGGTACTTCGACCTGGCGGCCCTGCTGAAGGGATAGGACCGTTCGGCAATCCGGCAATTCGGGAATTCGGCAGGTCAGCAGATGGTCAAAAAAGCCCTGGGGCCGCTCCTTTCCCCTCCAGGGCTCTATCGGCCTATCGGCCGACCGGCCCAAGGCCGTTGCTCGTCACTCCATCACTTTGAAAAACCGTGCTCCCTGGGCGGTGGGAAAGGCCGTCCGGACGCCATTCTCACGAACCGAACGGTTCTGTTAGGATGAGGCTCGTCAGCCGTTCCACCCTAACCCTATCCGCCGGGGCGAATGGGGAGGTCTTCCCTGCATCCCGCATCGTCATCGCTGGACGAAGATGTTGACGTGGCCCCGAAAGTACGTCACCGGGTCCGTCCGAACCACGCAGGTGATGGTCTGCGGGGTATCTTCCCCGTGGGGCAGAGCCTTGACGTGCACGGTGAAGGGGTCGTCCCACCAGGGTTCCACGTCCATCGACCAGGGGTCGTACAACCAGCGGGGTCGAAGGCCCTGAGGCCATTCACCCCCGGGGAGGGCGCAGCGACAGACGGTCATCTCGCCCAGTGCCAGGGCATCGTTCATGCATGAGACGTTCGCCCGATGGACGATCTGCATGGCCGGAGTGCACGCGAGTCCCCATCCTGCCAGGGTCGCGACCAGTAAGGTCGAGACGGCGATCTTTGACACGATTTGCCTCCAGCCTGACTCACCCGAATCCGACGCAACCGCTTCCCTCTTATATATGGCGCATGGGCTACGAGCCATGAACCGACGGGCCCATCGGCCGAAGCTTGAAAAATCGTCTTTCTCGATGGGCCGCGGATTCTCACGAACCGAACGACTCTGATACCCTTTAGCAAGAGTCGTGCCGAAGTTGGGGTTCGGACGATCTCAGCGTTGGATGGGCCCGCGGAAGCGGAAAAGTGAGGCCTCGGGGGGTCACCGGTCAGGTCGGGCAAGGCCCGTCGGGGCCGGAAAGTTCACAAAACTTTGCTAAGGATGTAAACGAAACTTTACGGAGGGGTCCGGGGAAGGGTCGCCAACAGTTGCCGATTTTGTTGTCCGCAGGGGCGACCGGCCGGTCGCCCCTGCGGCGGAACGGGACCGGCCCCGGTCGACGAGGAGCCGGTCGATGAAGTAGGAAGTCAGCGCTTCGGGACACCCCATCTGGGTGGATCGCTACTGAAATACGGGCGTCGGGTAAGCGACATCTTTCGCCCTCTGCCCTCTGTGCTTTGCCCCTTGTCGGCAACGGACAGAACGTGGGGACGATAATTCTTAGATAGATAAGAACGGTGAAAATGGTGAGGTCTGTCATGACGATGGATGCGACCCGATACGGACGCCGGTCGAAGCCCGGGGCGGCCCCGACCTTCGTGCTGGCCGCTTCGGGCGTCCTGGGGCGGGACGCCGTTCAGGCCGACTATGTGGCCGACGACGCGACGGTGTCCCGGCGGCACTGCGAACTGACGGTCGGACGGGACGGGGTATGGGTCCGGGACCTGGGGAGCAAGAACGGGACGTGGCTGAACGGTCGGCGGGTCCAGGCCGGGATCCTGGAGCCGGGCGACCGGCTGGAGGTCGGTCCGTTTCAGTGGGTCTGTCGGCGGGAGAGGGACCAGTGGGTCCTGGAGCCGGAGGATGACCGGAAAGTCTGGCAAGGTCCGGGGCCGTGGAAGGAGAAGCTGACGGCGGTCCTGGAGGCGGACCGAGAGGATTCCCTCCAGACGGCCTTGGAGGGCCTGCGATCGGAGCTGGGATGTGACAGCCTGGCCTTAGTCGAGACTGGCGGAGCAGGGTCGGTCCTGCGGGGTGGGAGTGGAGCCTGGGAACGGGCCCTGAGCCAGACGGTCCTGCAAGCCGTCCGTCGGCGGCGGACGGGTCTGTGGGCCCCGAGGGACTTGCGGGGGCCTGGCGAGTCGCTCCAAGGGTATGCGGAGACGGCCGTGTACTGCTGGCCCGTATGGGTCGAGGGCCCTCGAATGTTAGTGCTATATGCGTTTTGGGCCGGGGGATGCCGGCGTCCGGAGGTCGTCGTCGAGGCGGCGGCGGAGACCTGGACACCGGCCTGGGATACGGCGGCCGCCCGGCAGTGGGGCGCCCAGCCGGCCTGGGGGCCGACGCTGGTCGTCGGCGACTGGGTGCTGTGTCTGGGAACGGCGGCGGTGTTCCGGGCCTTTCTGGAGCGACTCTGGGCGGTCGCCCACCTGCCGTATCCGGTCGTCCTGGTGGGCGAGCGGGGGGTCGGCAAGACGGCCTTTGCGCGGGTCATCCACGAATGGGGTCCCCGCCGGGCGGGACCCTTCCTGGTCCTGCCGTGTCCGAACCTGAGTCCCTCCCTGTTGGAGGCTCAGCTCTTTGGGTCCCGGCGAGGGGCCTTCACGGGGGCCGTCGAGGGGCCAGGTTTGTTGGAGGCCTGCGACGGGGGCACGCTGGTATTGGACTCGTTGGAGTCGTGCCCCCTGGAGGTCCAGGCGAAGCTCCTGCGGGTCTTGGAGACCCAGAGCTTTTTGCCCCTGGGGCCGGGCGTACAGGGGGAGGTCCGGGCCGACGTGCGGTTCATCGCTACGACCAATGAGGACCCCCGGGAGCTGATGGAGCAGGGACGCCTGCGGCGGGACTTTTGGGACCGGCTGTCGGTTCAGACGATCCGGGTGCCGCCTCTGCGGGAGTGGCGGGAGGACGTTCCAAGACTGGTCTTGCTCCTGCTGGAGCAGGAGCGAGGGAGCCGCCCCGGGTGCCGCCTGAAGGGGTTCACGGCAGAAGCCATGGAGGTCCTTCAGGCTTACGACTGGCCGGGCAACGTCCGGGAGCTGGCCGGGGTCGTCCGGCGGCTGGTCGGGTCGGTCCGGGGGACGATGGCTGAGGTCGAGGACGTGTGGGCGGCCCTCCGGGCGGATGTCCAGCCGGGGCCGACCTTCTGGCTGGACGAGGGCCTCCTGGACCGGCCTTACCGGGAGGCGACCCGGATATTTGATGGCCTTTACGCCCGGTGGCAACTCCGGCGAAGCGGCGGGAACGTGCGGGCGGCGGCGGGCCGGAGCGGACTGTCCCGGGTCGGCTTCTATCAGCTCTTGCGTCGGGCCGGTCTGCAGTCCCGGCCCGGCCGGGGCCGACGCCCTCGCAAGGAGGGTGCCGGACCGGATCACCTGATGGATTGACGTGACGGCGTGACGGAGTACGAACTACAGTCCGTCCCTCCCGTCAGGACCCACCCATAGGCGCCGGATAGACACGTGATTCTTCCGCTCCTGAGATTGGACCGCCGGCCCGACCAAGACGCCGATCCCCACCAAGACCCAGCGTCTCCGACGAATTTCTCGGGTTCCCGGACGTCCGGATTCCCAAAGAATACAAGATGACAAAGTAATGGTGCTTCGGGTCGTGCTCGACAGGGGACGGACGTCGGATGACTCCCGGCGTTCTGAGGTCGGACACTGCCGTGACGGGCGGTCCCGAGGAGAGGACACCCCCGCCCTCTGCCGACCTGCCGAATTCCCGAATGGCCGAGTTACGGAGAAGTCCGTTGGGTCAAGGCAGGTCGGGTCGCCGTCGAAGCTGAGGCGGAGGCCGCCGAGAAGTTGAGCAGGTAATTACGGACGGCCAGGACCTGCTTATTCGGGTCGGGGTCGATGGTGGGGTCCAACGACCGGAGGGTCTCGCCCCACGGATAGGTCGGCATCCGGGTGCCGGGCATGATGGCGTTCGGGTCCTTCAGCCACTGGACGAGCCAGTCCGGCCGGAGACGGGACCGGACGAGCTCCAGGTTCGGAGCGAAGGCGGCCGCCTCGCCAGCGCCGACCGCTTGGGCGCTCACGATGTGGCACCGGATGCACTGAAGCTTATCGAACAGGACCTTCCCCATGGCCACGTAGTCCTGGGGCGGCTTCTGGTACCAGGCCTCCTCGAAGGGATAGGTCACGTTGTCCATCGAGGCGAAGGCCCGGATCAGGGTGTTGACCTCCTCGTCAGTCAGGCCGAAGGTCGGCATGCGGACCTGAAGCCAGACCCGAATCGGATAGGGGGCCTTGAGGAATTGATACAGCCAGTCCGTCCGGACCTTCGCGCCCGGACCGGGCCGGTCTTCGTATTTCAAGACAGGCGGCCACAGGCCGGGTTCGATACCGGCCTCTTGCATGAAGCCCCGGATGTCCCCGCCGACGTGGCCGATCTGGTGGCATCCGATGCAGTTGTGCTCCTCCAGGATGCGCCAGCCGGCCCACACGGCTTCCTCTCGGGGCGTCAGGCGTCGAACCTTGGTCGGCCCCAGGATGTTCGTCTTCTTCAGCCCGAGGATGACCGTCACGATGGCGTCGATGTCGTCATCGGAGAAGGCGAACTGGGGCATCCGGAGCTTTTCCCAGGGCTTGACCTCCCGGCCGACGTCGAAGATGCGGGGGTCCTTCAACTTCGTCCGGAACCAGTCCCATCGGGTGTGGGGAATCTTCTGGTACCCGAAGTCCAGCCGCACGATGGGTTTGTCGCCCTCCTCGGAAAGCTCCGTCCCGATGGCTTGCGTCGTCTCAAAGCCGGGAATGTCGTGACAGCCGAAACAGCCGTACCGGGCGATCATGCGCTCGCCGACGAAGACGAGCTTTTCGCGAAGCGACATCTGTCGGAGCTTGGCCTGGATCTCCGACGCCGTCATGCGGTTGATCCATTGTTCAGCGGCGATCTCGTCCAGGATCGACTCGTCGGGCACCGGCAGGCGGGCGGCCTCGAAGGCCGGATTCCGCTGAGACATCAGGTAAGCCGTGATGTCGGCGGCCTCCTGGTCGGACAGACGGAGGTTCGGCATCCGGGTCTTGTGCCAATAGGCCTTGGGGTCCTTCAGCCAGGCGAACAGCCATTCGGGCCGGACCTTGCTCCCCATGTACGCCAGGTTGGGTCCGAACTTCCGTCGGCTGACCGAGTCGGTCCGAGCCCAGTCCTGAGGGTCCAGGGTATGACATCCGAGACAGCCCAGGTTCTTGACGAGCTGTTCACCGCGAGCGGGGTCCCCAGGGACGGGGACGGGCGGATAGGTCTCCTTCTGGGACTTCTCAAAGAGATAAGCCGTGATGGCCAGGGCCTCGACGTGATTCCGCCGACGGTAATACTCGTCCCGGGTATTCGTCAGGTCGAAGAACTTGGGCATCCAGGTCGGGCGGAAACTCTGGGGGTCTTTGATCCACCGGAAGACCCACTCGGGGGTCGTCTTGGCGGCGATCTTTTCTAAGGACGGCCCGGCCTTCCGGAGGTACTCGAAGCCGGGAATCTTGTGGCATCCGTAGCAACCGGCCCGTCGGATGAGGTCCAGGCCCCGGTTGAGTCGGTCGGCCCCCCGGACCCAGAGCTGGCCCTGGTGACACATCAGGCAGGTCGCCTCGGCGTACTGGAGGGGGAGCATGGGGTCGTCCCAGAGCTCCATGGGCTTCCAGTCATACTTGGCCTGCCAGAGACGCTTCTGGACGTCGTCCCGCGGCGTGTGGGCGGCCGTGACGAACGTCGTCCCCCGGTCCCGGCCCATATGACAGATCGTGCAACCGAAGCTCTCGACAGGATGCGGCGAGGCACCGCCGACCATCAGGTCGAGTTTGGGATGGGCCTTAAAGGGCTGTCGGCGATACTCTTGGAAGTCGGGTCGGTCGATGGCCAGGTGGCAGGTCATACAACGGTCGGCCCGCTCGACGAGCCGGAAGTTGACGTCGTAGTAAAGGTCGCTGAGGTAGACTTGGCGGATTTGAAAGTAAGGGACCATGAAGTCCAGGAGGGGGAGGTCCCGAAGATAGTTGACGAGGCTGGGCTTCAGCTCGCTCAGACGCTTTTCCAGGGTCTCGACTTTACCGGCTAAGAGCTGGAGTTCCTTCTCGATGCGGGCCCGCTCGCCCGTCAGCCGGGCCAGCTCCTGATGGACCCGTTCGATCTGTTCGTCCAGGGCCTTGAGGGCTTCAAAGGCGGCATCGACCCGGCGCTCGGCCTCTTCGAGGCGTCGACGCCGCCGCTCCACGTCGGGATGATTCTCGTTCAGGGCGACCTCGTACATGTAACGAAGGCTGTCCCGCTCGGACTTGGCGAACCGCCACTGCTGGTCCTCGACGTACCGACGGGCTTCCAGACCGGCCAGCTCCCGTTCGAGGGCCCGGATCTCGTCCTTTTTGGCGGCCAACCGCTGTTCGACCTGCCGGAGCTGGGCCCGTAATTCCCGGAGCTTCTGGGCTTCTGGCGACTGCTCGGCCGCCCGGAGGGCGAGCTGAGCACGTTCCATCTCGACCTTCCGGAACTCCCGCTGATAGCGGTGCCATTCCCGTCGGTAGTCTTGCCACACCATGAAGACGAGGAGGACAAACCAGAGGGCACTCAGGATGAAGAATACCCGATGGAGACGAACCATGTCATAAAACGTCGGCATTCCTTTCGTCGGCGCCGGCATAAAGCCATCTCCCCATGGCCATTCGGGAATCCGGCCATCCGGGAATTCGGCAGTCGGGCGAGCGGGATGGGACGCCTTGAGGCCATCGGTCGGTGAGCAGACCATGCTTGAAGCTTTCAAAGGGCTTGCGGTCCGTTTAAAGCGATTCTCAAAAAGCCTCTTCCCAGAGAGATTCTGACGGACTTGTCAGGTCGGTCCGCTCCCCGACTGCCGAACTCCCGAATGGCCGAATTCCCCTAAATATTGAACTCAAACTCCTGCAGGTGGACGATGTACTTCAGGTTGAACAGCCACCGAAGGTACATCTTGATCGGCATGCTGAGCATGATCAGCAGGAGCAGGACGAAAATGTTATATCGGATAAAGCCCATTTTCTCGTAATACCGACGCAGGAATGTCTTCGCCAGGAGGGGCGGCAGGCCAAAGAGGTACAGGACGACCAGGACGAGGCCCGGCGCCTCCCGGACGTACCACTGGGCCGGCAGGGGCTGGCCCAGCAGACGAATCCAGAAGTATTCGGATAAGTCCACGTTCGTCAGGGGTTCGACCTTGTGGATGTCCCACTCCTCATACAGGCCGAAAAAGTTCCAGTTCGGCCCCCGCAGGAACGTCCCGATGAAGATCAACAGACACCACAGGATCAGGAAACCGAACAGGTACAGCGTGATCTCGGCCTTCCGTTCCCGAAACGTGTAGTAGCCATTCCCACGGGGGTTCACGTCGATGTACGGAATGCACATCAGGCCGATGATGATCAGGCCCGGCAGGAGGACACCGGCGATCCAGGGGTCGTAGTAGACGAGCATTTCCTGCAAACCCAGGAAGTACCACGGGGCCTTCGAGGGATTCGGCGAGTTCGTCGGGTCGGCCGGCTGTTCCAGGGGCGCCGGGACAAAGAGCGACCAGACCAGCAGGCCCAAGCCGACGACGAGGGTCGACAGAAACTCGATGTACACGAGGTCCGGCCAGACGTACTCCTTCTCCCCCTGGAAGCTGGCCTCCCAGGGGGGCTCCCCGCGAGCGATCCGTTCGTCGTTCTCATAGGCCTGCTTGAGGCCCAGCCACACGAAAAAGCTGACGGCATACACCATGATGACGATGGGGATGTTGTCGCCCTTCGTGACGATCTCCCGGAAGTGGGGATGCGCCAAACTGACCAAGAAGAAGAGCGTCAACCCGCTCGTCCAGATGATGAAAAACCGGTTCGTCCAGACCCACCGGGTACGAAGAGCCAGGAAGAAGGCGACGATGGCCACCGTGAAGAGGATCGGCGGATTCGTCAGCCAGTTGACGAGGTCCATCAGGTACTGCATGACGGCTCGCTCCCCCCTTCGGAATTCGAATTGTCACAGGGGTCCCGAGATACCGCCGTCCTTCCGGACTCGCCAGAAGTGGACGGCGATCAGGGTCGCCACGATAAGTGGGAAAAATACACAATGTAGGATATAAAAACGATTTAACGTCGCCTCCCCGATGAAACGACCGGACAGGAGGGCAAACCGCACGTCGCTCCCGATGTGGATGAGCTGGAGGTCGCCCAGCTTCAGGAGTGCCGCCCCCGGCCCCTCATGACCCAACAGAGGCGTCGCCCGGGCCATGTTCGTCCCGACCGTGACGGCCCAGATGGCCAACTGGTCCCACGGGAGGAGATAGCCCGTGAAGCTCAACAGCAGGGTCAGGACCAGCAAGTTCACCCCGACGACCCAGTTGAACTCCCGCGGCGGCTTGTAGGACCCTGTCAAGAAGACGCGAAGCATGTGGAGCCATACGGACAGGACCATCAGGTGAGCGCCCCACCGGTGGATCTCCCGCATGATCCCAAAGGGAATCTGCTCCCGGAGGTCCACGATGTCAAAGTAGGCGTACTGCGCCGTCGGCCGGTAGTAGAACATCAGGAGCACGCCCGTGACCGTCTCGACCAGGAACAAGAAGAAGGACAGGCCCCCCATGCACCACGTGTAGCTAAGCTTGAGGCCGTTCTTGCGGACCTTCACGGGATGCAGGTGCAGGAATACGTTGGAGAGGACGGCTAAGGAGCGCCCCCGCGCGTCCTTCGGGATGTCATGTCGGAACATCGAACGCCAGACTTGGGACTTCCGAATCCGTGTCCATAAACCTCGTTCGGCCATACCGGCTACCTCGAACGACTGGGAATCGCCGGATGCAAGATGTCGATGCCGGGTGTTCGGTGTTAGGTGTTCGGTCCTTCCAAGGACCCGACCCTACCCCCTACACCTAACACCCAACACCGACGCTCGCCTCCCCTCACCCCGTATAGGGCATCGGCAGGTACGCCTCCGGCTTCGACCATTCCCCCTTTTCATAGCGGAACCGAATACTCTTGTCGATGGCGATCTGCCCGTCCTCGGCCAGCCATATCTTGCAACGTTCCAGCGGCCGGGGCGCCGGACCCTCGAAGTTGATCCCGCTCATGTAAAAGCCGCTCCCGTGACAGGGGCACTTGAATTTCTGCTCCATCGCCAGCCAGTTCGGCGTACACCCCAGATGCGTGCATTGGGCATAAATCGCATAGAAGCCGCCCATGTCCCGGACGATCCACACCCGGTGCTTGTTCTTCCACCGTTCGTCGACGCCCAGACCGTAGTCCGTCGGAAAGCCCGCCTTGAAGGTCTGGGGCGGCTCAAAGAGGACTCGCGGATAGAAATACCGGAGCCACGTCCCCAGCATCGCTAAGACGGACGCAATGAAAGCGGCCCAGCTCAGGCCGACCCACGAGACGATGAACTGCCGTCGCGTGACGCCGCTTTCGGTCTTTACTTCCTCGGCGGCCATCGGGCACCTCCGGTCATCCCGCCGTAGGGGGTCCTACATTCTATTGAACCGACCCCGGCTGTCAATTACCTTGATCTCCTGGGCCCGTTCCATTTTTGGTAGGTGGATAGGTCGAAGGGGCGAACAGCGAATAGCGAGTAGCGACAGGTACCATTCGCCACTCGCCATTCGCTATTCGCCACTCGCCAGAAGAACACCCGATGGATCGGGTCTGCAGTCTGTGGTCCGTGGTCTATAGTCTATGGCCTAATTCGGGGACGGCGAGTTTGGAAGTCCGCCTTCAGGTGCCCCACCCGGGGAGCAGAAAGAAGGCGGCCGACGTGAGGACCACGTAGACGATGAAGAACACGATAGCATATCCCAGGATATGCCGGAATTCAAGTCGGGCGATGCTCAAGAGGGGAATCGCCCAGAACGGCTGGATGACGTCCGTCATCATGTCTCCCCAGGCATAGGCCAGGACCGTCTCGGGCATACCGACGCCCAATTGTCGGGCCGCCCGGACGATGTAGGCCGCCTCGATGACCCACTTGGAACCGCCGGAGGGAACAAAATAGTTCAGGACCCCCGAGTACCAGTAGACGATGAGGGGATACGTCCGCGGCGTGGCGACGGCCGCAAACCACCCGGCGATGACTTCGGCCAGGCCCGAAGACTTCATGAGGCCGAAGATCCCCGCATAGAACGGAAACTGCAGGATGATCCCCCACACGTGCCGACTCGCCTCGGCGGCCGACCGCAGGAAGGCCGCCGGCGTCCCATGCAGGAGAATCCCCAGTAGCAGGAACCCGAAGTTGACCGTGTCGATGGTCAGCCCCGCCAGGCCGCGACTCCGAAAGTAGCCGACCAGCCACGCAAAGCCCGCTCCGGCGACGAGGAGATTGACCCACGGCGTGTGGGCCAGCCATTCGGCCGGCGTCATCGGCCGTCGGGGCGCGGCCGCCTCCGGGGCTTCCTGGAACAGCGACGGGTCCGCCTCGACGGTGTCCTCGGGCCGGGGATGCAGGAGGGCCGCCAGGGCCGTCCAGACGACCACGACCAGGCAGGTCAGGCCCAGGTTGAAGGGCCGCAAGATCGTCTCCGTGACCGGCACTCGGCCCATCTCGGCCTCCATGAAGTGCTGGGGCGTCGCCACCAGGAGCGGCGCCGAAGCTGAAAGACCCGCGTGCCACACGCCGCCCAGGCCGAGGTAGGCCGTGCAGACGAGGAGCCCGTAGTCCACGCCCCGCTGACGGCGGGCCATCGCCCGCGCCAAGACGGCGCTTCCGATGAGCGACAGGCCCCAGTGGAACCACGCCAGGAGCATCGAGACCGAGGCCATCAGGGCGACCGTCTGCCGGGGCGTCCGGGGTAGACCGGCCAGACCGTTCAGGCAGGCCCGTACGGGCCGGGCGTCGGCCAGAATCGACCCCGTGATCACGATCAGGCACATCTGCATCGCAAAGCTGTGGAGGGTCCAGAAGCCGTCGCCCCAATCCCGAATCAACCCGTACAGGCCCCGGGGCGTAAACACCAGGCCCAGGCCGAAGGTCATGACCGTCAGGGCGACGGCGATGATCCAGGCGTCCGGGACCCACCGGAGACTCCACCGCGTGAGGACGGCCGCCACCCGCCGTAACATCCACGACCTCCTAACGGAGCCGCTCGGTTCGTGAAAACCCGCATGAATTCGGCTTTTTCGACCCTCCGGGAAGGACGATTTTTCAAGCTTTGGCAGATAGGCAGTTCGGCAGATGGGCAGATGGTCCCAAAAGCCCTGGGGCTGATCCTTGCCCACCCGGCTTCTATCTGCCTATCTGCCGACCTGCCCATCTGCCGGATGCTTGAAAAACCGTGCTTCCCGGGCGCTGGGAAAGGCCGTTCCGACGCCATTCTCACGAGCCGAACGACTCTGTTATTGGGGCTCCCTCACCTTGACCTCCTCCCCCAGGGACGAGGGTACCGGCCGCCGTAGGGGCGACCCGGCGGGTCGCCCCTCTAACACCGGCCCCTCGCCCATATCTGGACGAAGTTTCAAGGAGAACGAACCCTTCCGTCAAGTCCATCGAGTCCATTCGCCGCCCCTCTCCCGGCCTGCGGGACCGGCCCGGGCCTGTCCGACCGTCATGGCCGGGGCCCCTTTGTGGCGCTTTTGTGCCACCCGGATCCAACCCGGATCTCGCACCGGCGCGCCGCCTTTTTGGGGTCCGGTTCGGCCCGGCGGGGGAAATCGGGCGAGGGTTTCCGGGTAAATGTACAGGCAAGAAGCCGACGATGGCCCAGACAAAACGGCCTGCGCCGTCAAAGCGTCTAAATTTTCCTAACAGAGCGGTTCGGTTCGTGAGAATGGCGTCAGAACAACCTTTCCCAATGCCCGGGAAGCACGGTTTTTCAAGCATCCGGCAGATGGGCAGGTCGGCAGATAGGCGGATAGAAGCCGGGTGGGCAAGGATCAGCCCCAGGGCTTTTGGGACCATCTGCCCATCTGCCGAACTGCCTATCTGCCAAAGCTTGAAAAACCGTCCTTCCCGAAGGGTCGGAAAAGCCGAATCCATGCGGGTTTTCACCAACCGAACGGCTCTGATAAGAGGCTTGGCGTACAGTCGCCAGCCTTCATCCCCGAACATCCGACCCGGTGAGGGCTGATCATGTTTGAAAGCGTCTCGCTGTGGGAACTCTTGCTTATCTTCCTGATCGTATTGATGATCTTTGGGGCTGGCCGTCTGGCCGACATCGGGAAGGGCCTCGGCGAGGGCGTGGCCAACTTCATCCGGGCTTTCCGGGAGGCCAAGCGGGAGCTGGAGGGCCCGCCCGACCGGACGTCGCCGAAGGCCTCGGACGGGAAGGCCCTTCCGACGACGGCCGGGGACGAAGCCCGCCCGTCGCGGGAGCCGTAGCGAGCGTGGGGACGGCATGACACGGCTCGGGTCCTATTTTCATCCCAGCCCCGCTCGCCTGAGAGCGGGGTCGCGTTCATCCGGCAATCCAGGCGTTCGAAAATTCGGTAGGATAAGCAGGTCGGCCAATGGGTTATTTTCATCCCAGCCCTGCTCGTCCGGACGGGATCGTCGCAAGGAGAGACCACGGACCCCAGACGACAGACCCTTCGCTGTCGACACCGAGCGCCCCGTCCCCAGAAGCCTCGGAAACGGCCACAGCCATGGCGGCCCGCATCCTCGTCCTGGATGACGACCCCGTCGCCTGCGAGTTTCTCCAGGAGGCCCTCGAACGGGCCGGCTATGCGGTCACGGCCTACACGTCGGTCGAGGCTGTCCCGCCGCGAGACCTGGACGAGGTGGACTTAGTCATTTCCGACATCCGGATGCCCGGCGTGGACGGCCTTCAATTCCTGCGGTCGGTCCGCCGGCGGCGGCCGGACCTGCCGGTCATCCTCGTGACGGCCTATGGGTCCCTGGAGACGACGATGGAGGCCTTTCAGCTGGGGGCCTGGGACTACATCAGCAAGCCGTTCTCGCCGGACGCCATCCGGGCGGCCGTCCGCCGGGTCCTGGAGGTCCGGGAACTTCGTCAGCACCACATCCGCTGGGAGGCCCAGGCCGCCGACGATGAAGGCCCCCGCCTGGTCGGCTCCTCGGCGGCCATGGTCGAGCTGTACAAGACACTCGTCCGGTTGGCCGACGCCTGGGTCAGTGTCCTCATCGAGGGCGAGAGCGGGACGGGCAAGGAGCTGGTCGCCCGGGCCCTTCATCAGTTGAGCGGCCGCCGGACGGCCCCCTTCGTCGTCGTCCACTGCGGGGCCATCCCGGAGACCCTGCTGGAGTCCGAGCTGTTCGGCTACGAGAAGGGCGCCTTCACGGGCGCCGAGCACACGCATGTCGGCCTCATCGAATCGGCCCAAGGGGGGACCCTCTTTCTGGACGAGGTCACGGAGATGTCCCCGGCCCTGCAGGGGAAGCTCCTGCGGTTTCTCCAGGACGGCGAGGTGCGACGTCTGGGAAGCGCGACCGTCCGCCGGGTGCAGGTCCGGGTCGTGGCGGCGACGAATCGGGACATCGACGCCGAGGTCCGGGCCGGCCGATTTCGGGCCGACCTCCTGTACCGCTTTGTCGTGCGTCTGCGGGTCCCGCCCCTCCGGGAACGGAAGGAGGACCTGCCCCTGCTCGTCCAACACTGCCTCCACCGCCTGGGTCATCCCCACGTGCGTCTGTCCCCCGAGGCGATGGAGTGCCTGATGGCCTACGACTGGCCGGGCAACGTCCGGGAGCTGGAGAACGTCCTCCAGCATGCCCTCCTGATGTCTTCGCTGGACGTGATCCTTCCCGAGCACCTGCCCGAGAAGCTTCGACCGGCGAGCCGAGGCTCGGAACCGCCTCTGCTGACGCCCCTCGAACGGGCCGAGCGGGACCAAATCCTGCAGACACTCCGGACCACGGGGTGGAACCGAAGCCGGACGGCCCGTCTCTTGGGCATCGACCGGAAGACCCTCCGGATGAAGATGCGGCGCTACGGCCTGCTCCCCGCCGGGTCGGCGGACGCCTCGGACTCGGAGACGGCGACCGGCCAGTAAATCACGAAGCAGGTCCCCTCGCCGGGTCGGCTTTCGACCTCGATCGATCCCCCGTGGCCCCGGACGATGTCCTGGACGATGGCCAGGCCGAGGCCCCGCAGGCCCTCGTCTTGTCGAGTGCTGAAAAAGGGCTCGAACATGCGGGCCTGGACCTCCGGGGGAATGCCGGGCCCCGTGTCCCGCACGGCGATGGCGACGGCATGGCGCTCGGGGACCATCCGGGCCGAAATCGTGAGACGCCCCCCGGACGGCATCGCCTCGACGGCGTTCTGGATCAGATTCAGCAGGACGGTCTGGACTCGATAACGGTCCGCATACAGCGGGGGCAGGTCGGGGGCGACGTCGACCTGGAGCCGGACGCCGGCCCGCTGGAGCCACGGCTCTACGAAGGGCAGAGTCTCATCCAGGAGCGTCGAGACCGGCACCCGCTCCGTCCGGGGCTCGGGCAGACGGGTCGCCCGGCGGACGTTCTGGATGACGGCATGCAACCGCTGGGTCTGCTGGAGGATGAGCTCGAGTTTTCGGCGGGCTTCCGGCGGCCAGACGTCCTGCTCCAGGAGGAGCTGGGTCAGGCCGGCGATCGAGTGCAGGGGCGTCCCCAGGTCGTGGGCCAGGACGGCCACGAGCTGACCCAGGGCCGCCAGCCGTTCGAGCTGATTGACCCGATACTGAAGCTGAATGACGTGATGGGTCGCCGCCTGTACGCGCCGCTCCAGGTCCTGCTGAAGGGCCCGGTGGCTGGCCAGGACGCGCTCCAGCTCCTCGGTCATCTGATTGAAGTGCCGGGCCAGGCGGCCCCACTCGTCCCGACGCTGGAGGGGAATGCGGCGGAGGACCCCGTCACTGCGGAGGGCGTCCACCGTCTCGATGATGGTCCGCAGAGGCCGCCCGATGATCCACCGGTAGCTCAGGGTCAGGACGGCCAGCGTGGCCAGCAGGAGGCCGACGCTACTCACGAGGAGGAGTCGGCGGGAGTGACTCAGCACCTCGGTCATGGCGTGGGTCAAGACCGCCACCGCCACGACGGCCGAGGGCTTGCGCGACCGCTCGGACCGGACCGGATACAGGAGGGCCAGGGCCGGGCCGGCTTCCGTCTGGATGCTCAACTGCCTGGGGCGTCCCGACCGGAAGACGGCTTCCAAGTCCGCTTCCGGCCAGTCGTAACTGACACGGCTGACCCCCACGACATTCCCGATGCCCTGGGGGAGCCGGACGCAGACGTCGATCCGGACCAGGTTCGGATTCTGCTCGATGAGGTCCTCCAGGGCCCGGTCCAGGGCGACTAAGCCCTGCCGGGTGGGAAAGTGCTGGAAGTACTCGCCGGCCGTCTGGGCGACCTCGTAAAGGGTCTCCAGTTGCCGGTGTTGCAGGATCTCCGCCAGGGCCCGCAGGTGGAGCCAGCCCCACAGGGCCATCGTAAGCGTCAAGCCCAGGGCCGTGACCAGCAGGAGACGGGTCCGGACCGTCATGGGCATGCCCCTCCTTCAGGATAGCGGGCCGGACCGACGACGGGCCGGCGGCGGCTCAGGCCGACGACCGTTCCGAGGCCGATCAGGATCCAGACCAGCTCCCGAAGACGCACGACCGTGCCGACGTACACGCTGACCAGGGGATCCACGTGAAACGCCGGCAAAATCACGTAAAATCCACCTTCTTGGACACCCACGCTGAAGGGAACGACGGACAGGACGTTGATGACGATGGACCACACCGTGTGGATGACGACGGCGTCCAGGAGGGAAACCGACACCCCGATCCCCCGCAGGGCCAAGTAGACCTCCAAGACCATCAGGAGACGGCTGAAGTACTCCAACAGGACCGCCCCGAGGAATCGGCCCGCCCGGTGACGGTACGCATGGGTCACGACGCCGTCCATCTCTCGAAGGACGTCCGGCGAGAGAGGCCACCGGTCCGTGAGCCGCCGCATGAACCCGTTGCGGGTCATCCACCCGAAGAGTTGGGTAAACAGCCCCTTACGGTGACGGGAGATAATCAAGAGGGCGACGGCCAGGAGGCCGACCACCGAGAGGCTGAGGCCCCGACGGACCGACGGCGGCAGGGGGACCCAGAACAGGGTGAAGACCGCCCCGCTGATCAGCATCGACATGTGCCCCAGCATGTGGACCATCCGGTAGACGACGACGGCCGCGATGGCCCCGGGTGCTCCGAGGTCCCGGCGGAGGACGTACGCCTTATATGGCTCTCCCCCGAGGTGGGCAAAGGGCGTCGCATAGTTCAAGGCAAAGCCGCTGACGGTCAGGGCCAGGAGCCGTCCGTATGATAGGCCCCGACCATAGGGTCCCAACAGAAGCCACCAGGCGGCCGTGTTCAAGAGATAGATGGGGACCCATAGCGAGACGATCCCCAGGAGACTCCACCGGGCCGTGGCAATCGAATGGACCAGGGCCGAGACCCCGAAGCGGTCCAGGAGGTACAGGAAGAATCCGAGACCCCCCGCCAACAACAGCCAGGGGACGACGGACCGAAGCCAAGCCGGGCGCATCTCCATCCCGTGTCCGGTGCTGGGTCGTCGGGTGTCCGGTCCCGACCCTCAACAGGCCGGACGGGTCGAGACGAGGGGCACCCACCGGTGGACCCGGGCCGACCGGTAGCAGGCCGCCAAGATGTCGAGCGTGGCGACGGCCTCCTCCAGCGGGTCGTCGTCCCCGGCCGACGCTGGCCACGCCTCCAGGCGGACGACGAAGTCTCGAAACAGGCCGGCGTACCAGCGCACGTAACAAGACTTGTCCGAGAGAGGCTCCCGGACGAGCTCTGTCAAAGCCCCGTCCGCCTGAAGCCACAGGACGCCGCCGTCATACAGGGCCGTCGCCCGGGGGCCGATGAAGAAAAAGCGGTTCTGCCGACCTTGGGCCGCCCACGAAAGATGAAGAGTGGCCCATCCGGCCGGATATTGCAAGCATACCAGGGCCGTGTCTTCCACGCCGGAGCCGGCGTACCGGACGACTTGCGTCCGGGCCCACACGGCGACCGGCGGTCCTAAAATCCACCGAAGCAAGTCGATGTAATGGATCCCCGTGTCCATCAGGATCCCGCCGCCGCTGACCCGGGCGTCGACCCGCCAGTAGGGGTGCCAGTCCCCGGCGCCTGGGTCCGGGCCGGCCCGCAGGACGGTGATGTCCGCAAACCCGACCGGTCCCAGGCGCCCCTCGGCGATCAAGGCCCGGAGGGCTTGCCATACGGGCGCGTAGCGGTATTGATGACAGACCATGAGGACCCGGGGCCGGTCCCGGAGGAGTCGGGCGATGGCCCGGGCGTCGGACAGCCGGGGGGCCAGGGGCTTCTCGCACAGGACATGGCACCCGTGGCGCACGGCCTGTCGGATGAGGTCCCGATGCACATGGGGCGGCGCACAGATGTCCACGAAGTCCAGGCGTTCGGACCGAAACAGGTCGGCGGCGTCCCGGTAGATGCGGGCCTCGGGCAGGCGCTCCCGGATGGCCGCATGCCGGGCCTCGACGGGCTCGACGACGGCCACGATGCGGACCCGCTGGCGCAGGAATTCGTCGGTCTGAAAGGCCGGGACGTGGGCCTGGAGGGCGATGTTTCCGACGCCGAGGATGGCACCCTTCCACACCATCGCCTACGCCGTCTCCGGTGTCCCGACCCCGCTCCGGAGCCATCCCAGGAGTCGGCGGACCTGCCGGTCCTGGATGACCAGGAGGCCCGCCGCCACGGCGTTCAGGACGAGGGCCTCAAACAGAAAGAATAGCAAAATGCGGTCCAGCAGGAGGCAGGTGAACAGGACGGCGATCCGCAGGTTCGTCGCCAGCAGGCTGTAATACTTCATCAGGGGCCGATTCAGGCGGCGGTACATCTCGGCGAAACCGGCCGGCGCGACCCCGCCGCCCTCGTCGTAAATCCGACGCAGGAGGCGGACGAAGTTCGGCGAGACGACCTCGACCCGCCGGACGTAGGGGATATAGAAGGCCAGCAGGAGCCTTTGCAGGAAGCCGTTCGGCACGCCCCGCAAGCGTTCGTACTGCCGCCGCAGTACCCAAGACCGGTCCATCGGGCCCTCCTCGGGACGGACGGCCAGACGCACGTAAGCCAGCCGGTAGTAGTCGGCCAGGGAACTCTGGAAGGAGTGGCTCCACCCGGCCAGAGCGCCCAGGAGCCAGACCCACGCATGGCCCGTGGAACGCATGAGGCGGGCGCAGAGATGGACATAGCAACTCGTGAACATGAGGGTCCCCGCCACGCCGTCCAGGATCCGGCCCCACAGGGATACCTTCTGCGACAGCCGGGCGAGTTGACCGTCGGCACTATCCAGGAGGTCGGCCATCAAGAAGACGCCGATGCCGGCCAGGTTGACCCAGCGGCTCGGGTAGTAAAACAGGTGGCCCGCCAGGACGCCCAGCAGGCCGCTGAGGACCGTCACGGTGTTGGGATGGACCCCCAGACGCCCGCAGACCCGGGCGATCCGGTACCCGACGGGCCGGTAAAACCACAGGTCGACCCACTCCTCAACCTCCCGGGGCTTCAGCGAGGATTCGATCGGCGACGGCATCGAAGGCCTCCTGCAGGATGGCGATGCCCTCCTCGGCGATCGCCTCGGTGACGGTCAGCGGCGGGTACAGCCGCATGTTCGGCTGGTAGACCATGGCGATCAGGCCCCGCCGGAGGCATTCCTCGAAGATCATCCGGGTCCACCGCCGGTCCAGGGGCGCCCGGGTCCAACGGTCGGCGACCAGCTCGATGCCGATCATGAGGCCCCGGCCCTGGACCCGTCCGACAAAGGGGTACCGTTCCGGAAAGACCGCCAGGCGGTCCAGCATGAACCGGCCCATGCGGGCCGCATGCGAGACGAGGTCCTCCTCCAGGACGACCCGGACGGTCGCCAGGGCGGCCGCCACGGCGAGGGGATTGCCGCCGAAGCTGGACGAGCTCCCGCTCGGGTCCGCAAAGGGACGGGCATGGGCGACTTCTTCCCGAATCAGGAGGCCCGTGATAGGGAAGCCCCCGCCGAAGCCCTTGCCGATGACGATGACGTCCGGCACGACGCCGTCGTGCTCGCAGGCGAACATCTTGCCCGTCCGACCGAACCCGGTGATCGTCTCGTCGCAGATGAGCAGGGCCCCGAACTCCCGGGCGCAAGCCTGCAATCGCTGCAGGTAACCCGGCGGGGGGACGACGTTGCCGGCCGTCCCCTGGATGGGTTCGACGACGATGGCCGCCAGGTCGTTCGTCGTCTCGGTGAGGACCTTCTGGCGTAAGAACTCGACGCAGGCGAACTGACAGTCCGGGAACGTCTGGCCGAGGGCGCAGTGGTAGCAGTCGGCATAGGGCGTCAGGTAGGTCCCCGGCATGAGGGGACCGAGCTCGTGCTTGAAGGGGTCGCCCAGCAGGCCGAGGACGCCACCGGTCTTGCCGTGAAAGCCGCCCCAGAAGCCCAGGAACTCCCGCTTCTTCGTGTACGACTTGGCCAGCCGAAGGGCCGCCTCGACGGCCTCGGCCCCGCTACTGTAAAACTGGGCTCGCCGGATGTCGCCCGGAGCGATCTCGCTCAGAAGCCGTACCAGCTCGGCCCGGGCCTGGGTCGTAAAGCTTCCGACGGCGATGCGGGCGGCCTGCTCCTGGACGGCCCGGACCCACTTGGGATGGGCATGCCCCAAGATGGCGACGCCCACGCCCGTGAAGAAGTCGATGAACCGATTGCCGTCGACGTCCTCGACGATGGCCCCCTCGCCCCGGGCGATGGCCAGCCGGGCATACAGGGCGATGCTCTGAATCCCGGGCGCGATATAAGCCTGCTCCTGCTCGAACCATTCCAGAGACCGGGGGCCCGGAATCGGGCCCCGGACCCGGGCGAATCGCATGGGCCGGACCTCGGGGTGGGTGTCTGGCCGTGCCGTCCGGCGGACTGAAGCCCGCCCTCGGGTGTCGGGGGCAGGGGACGGGACCCGCCCCCTGCCCGACTCACCCGACAGTATAGAAGGTGGGGCCTCCGAACGCTACTGCTTGGTCGAAGCCGGCGCCTTCTTGGCCCCGACCTTCTTGACGGCGACCGCCACGTTCTTACCGTCCTCCGTCTTGTAGCTCACCCGGACCTCATCGCCCTGGGCGATGCCCGACAGCGGCTTCGTCAGGGCGAACTCCATCGTCTCCGTCTTGCCCTTGACGGTCCGCTCGATGGTCAGGCTCGTATCCGAAATGGCCGTCACCTTTCCGACGGCGACGTGACGCACGGCCTTATGGGTCGTCGCCGGCGCCGCCGTCTTCTCGGCCTGGGCCGCCGGGGCCTTTTCCACCGGCGCGGCCGGCGGCGTCTGCTGCTGGGCCCAGGCCGTCAGGGCCAGGGCGAACAGGGCTGTGAGGCTGACAGCGATCCACCGTTTCATCGGCGACCTCCATTAAATGGACCATAGACCACAGACCATAGACCCCCTGGACCCGAGCCGGTCTGTGGTCTATGGTCCATGGTCTGTGGTCGGATATCGAGGGTCCGATCCCGGTCCCCTCGGATTGATGAGACTGGTTCGAGTGAATTCCCCTTCTCTGGGAGAAAGGGTGGAAGGGGAACCCCGCCTTACCCTCTCCCTGCGGGAGAGGGGTGGAAGATAGGTTCCAGCAAAATCCGTGCCGGCGTCAGGGACGACAGGCATTGCGGCTTCGGAGGCGATCCCGTGGCCCGCCTCGGTCTGCGGACCGGGGTCGGACGAGTGGGGCATTTTTCCCCAGACGTGGGGATGGGGGAATCGGAGGACACCGATACGGGATACTGGGTAGGACGGCCCGCTGAAGCTACATTCAAAGGACCCTGGGCAGCTGGCGACCTATCACTATGGCCGACGGATAGCCATCGGGGAGCAACTCCGCGATACCGCGAGCGACCGCTTCGGCGTGAGTTCCACACCCCAGTAGTTGGCCCGCTTGACCCTGCGGGTGAGGATCGCCCTGGTGTTCGTTCGTGAGAATGGCGTCGGGACAACCTTTCCTAATGCCCGGGAAGCACGATTTTTCAAGCATTCGGCAGATGGGCAGGTCGGCAGATAGGCAGATAGAAGCCGGGTGGGCAAGGATCAGCCCCAGGGCTTTTGGGACCATCTGCCCATCTGCCGAACTGCCTATCTGCCAAAGCTTGAAAAGCCGTCCTTCCCGAAGGGTCGAAGAAGCCGAATCTATGCGGGTTTTCACCAACCGAACGGCTCTGTTAGGACTTACGCGGTTGAACGGAAGGAAGTATCGGACGCGGGGTTGGACACGCCCGGCGCCTTCTGATAGAATCCTTATCGTAACTCCTGACTAGAGGTGAAGGATGGTCCGATGGATCTGCGTCGCATGGCTGGGGGCGGTGACGGCGTGGAGCCAGGCACCCCCACCGGGCCAGGAGACGGTCGAGGTGAACCTGCGGATCGTTCCCTTTTACGTCGTCGACGCTCGGGGTCAGCCCATCCGTGACCTCAAGCCTGAAGAAGTCGAAATCCGACTCAATGGTCGCCCCTACCCCCTTAGCCACTTGGACCGGTACACCGGGGATGAAGTCGTTCCCGGCGCCTCCGAATCAGTCGCGGGGCCTCCCCTGGGTATCCGCCGCGAACCCCGCAAGATATTTCTCTTATTCGACCTTGCCTTTGCCACGCTTCGGGGATTCCGGGGAGCTCGGGACCTCGTAGCGCGGCTGGGCCAGCAGGTCCTGGATACGGACCAGGTGTACCTGGTGACCTTTAGCGGCTTGCGGGGGCTCCAATTCGTGTGGGGTCCGGTCTCCGGGCGTCATGCCGTCGCCCAAAAATTGGAGGAATCCCTGGGCATTTCAATGGCGGCGCACCATGCCCCTTCTCCAGAGGGCGGAGTCATGACGACCGGTGACCGCGAAAGTCTCCAAGAGCGTTCCTGTCCCCTGCTCGAGCAGATGGAAGATGCCGTACGCCAATCCCGATTCCTGAACCAGCAGACCTATCAGGCCACCGCCCTTCAGCTGGCCGCAGCTTTCCATTCTCTGGCGACGACCTTACGGAGCATCCCCGGACCCAAGGTGTTGATTTACCTTTCCCAAGGAATTCGGAACAACATTTACTTCGGGGCCGTTTATGCGAATCCGGCCGAGCATCCCCTGATGGAGCCCGAGGTGTTGGCCCCGACGGCGCCGGGGGGCGATCCCTGGCAGAGCGATACGGCAGAGCGTGAGACGGACCGCCGTTCGGCCCTCTTCCTCCAGCGACACTTCGAGGAAGCCGTCGGGACCCTGGCGGAAGCGGGGGCCCTGACGATGATCGTCAATACCCAGGGGTACGAACAGGAATCGGGAGACCCGACCGGTGGTGAGGAGTCCCTCCGGCATATCGCCAAGGTGGCGGGAGGTCTCTACATCGAGGGCACGGACCCGGCCACCCTCCAGGCGCAAGTCCAGGGCTGGACGACAGCTTACTACGAGGCCGGTATTTATCTGGACCGCCTCCCGGATAAGGGGAAATTCTGGAAAGTCGACCTTCGCGTCCGCCGGCCGGGTGCCCGGGTGTGGACCTTACCGGGTTTCCCGGGCGTTCGGGCTTACGCGGACTGGACGCCTCAGGAGCGTTGGGCTTTCGCCGTCGACCTCATCACTCGGGGACCTGAGGGCCTCACCCGGCGACCGGCCGACGTGCAGTGGCTATCTCTCCAAGGACAGGTTCACCAAAAGACGGCCCCGACCTACCGGCAGGCGATATGGGAGGTTGCATGCCCCAAGGAACTGCGGAAAAAAGTCACCGATGTCTTCCACGTCTTGCTGGCCGTCGACCCGACGACTGGGGCGACCGAGGTCCGTAGCAAACGGGCCGAATCGAAGAAACTCTGCGAGGACGAGGATAAGATCCGCTTGGAGGTCGTCGTCCCCGGAGAGGGCACCTTCGTATGGGGTATCGTCATCGCCGAGCCCAAGAGCGGCCGGGTCGGATGGGCGCGCTGGCCGATCGGGCCGCCGCCTCCCGGGATGCAGTAGGGGTCCGTAGCCCGGGGGGCTTACTGAGCTTGCCATTTGCCAGCCGCTGGCTCCTTAACAGAGCCGTTCGGGTCGTGAAAACCCCATGGATTCGGCTTTTCCGACCCTCCGGGAAGGACGGTTTTTCAAGCTTTGGCAGATAGGCAGTTCGGCAGATGGGCAGATGGTCCCAAAAGCCCTGGGGCTGATCCTTGCCCACCCGGCTTCTATCTGCCTATCTGCCGACCTGCCCATCGGCCGGATGCTTGAAAAACCGTGCTTCCCGGGCGTTGGGAAAGGTTGTTCTGAGGCCATTTTCACGAACCGAACGGCTCTGTTGACAGAGCCGTTCAGCTCCTGAGCATCCGGGGCTGGACGGACGGCTTCTACCCTTGGCCGCACTCCTGGACTCCCGAGTTGCCGAACGGCCGGATTCCCGAGACGATTACCGGAGGGGGGCAAGGCGGACGTAGGCGGCGCATTCCCGGGCCGGGGCGTACCCCTCCCAGAAGGCCTCCCACAGGGAGGCGAACGTCCGTCGGTAGCGGGTGTGAATCCGGTCGGCCATCACGCACTGGGCCGTATGAAACCGACGGGTCCGGGCGTTGCCGATGAACGTCGCCGGCTCTCGAGACAGGACGCCCCATAGGCCCCGACCGGCCCGCATGGCCCGTCGTTGGGTCTCCAAGAGCCGGTCCCAATCCCGGCGGACGGCCTCGTGGTAGTAGACCCAGGCCAGGCCCTCGGCCAGCAAACGCTCGTTGACCGACGGCGGGCCCCAGTCCTTCCTGTAGACGAAGGCGACGCTCCGGCCGTAGCGGTCCCGTTCGACCTCGTCGTATTCGACCGTCCGACCGAGGACCCAGGCCCGATTCGTCTGGCGGGCCCGGTCGGCAAAAGTCTGGAAGACCTCCGGGGTATCGACACCGGCGTAGCGGATCGTCTGCCCGCCGGCACATACGACGGTATCCCCGTCGAGGACCTTTTCGACCCGGCAGGTGCCCCGGCCCGTGGGCGACCGGTCGGCGGCCGCGCAGGCCGCTACCAGAAGGCCGAGGACGACCGCCCAGCCGCGGATTACGGCTTGAGGGTTGCAGGTGGCGGATCGAGATCCGGGGAATTGGGGATGGGGCTTCAAGGGCCATCCGTAGGGTCTCAGGTTCCAGGGTCCAGGTCGCAGGCCGGAGGGACCACCCATCACAGACGACTCCATCATCTCGCCCTGTCCTTCCCTCCAGGGGCGAGGGGACCGGCCGGACGGCGAATGGCGAATCTGGAAGTCGGGATGGAGTCGGGAAAAGTCGTTCCCGAGGCTCCAAGCCCCATCCCTACTCTTCGTTCCTCATAGGGTCTTATCCTGGCCGGACTCAGGGAAGCGGATCTTGTAGCGTTTCATCATCTCGTGGAGGGTCGTCGGCTTAATCCGAAGCAGGGCGGCGGCCTTCCGCTGGACGCCGCCGGCCTCCCGCAGGGCCTGCAAGATGAGAGCCCGCTTGTAGTTATCGACCCGCTCCCGGAAGCTCAGCCGCCGTTCGACCCGCTCGACGGGGGCGACCCGGACGCCCCGGACGGCTTGGACGATGTGGTCGGGCAGAAGGTCGAGGTCGATGACGGGGCCCTGCGCCAAGACGACGGCCCGCTCGATGGTGTGTTCGAGTTCCCGGACGTTGCCCGGCCAGCTGTACTCGACGAGGGCCGCCAGGGCCCGCTCGCTGATTTCCAGGTCCGGCTTGTCGTTCTCCCGGCCGTACTTCCGCAGAAAGTGCTGGACCAGCAGGGGGATGTCCTCCCACCGTTCCCGAAGGGGCGGGATGCGGATCGTGATGACGTTCAGGCGGTAGAACAGGTCCTCTCGGAACTGGCCCTGGTGGACGAGGGCCTCCAGGTCCACGTTCGAGGCGGCGATGAAGCGGACGTCGACCTTGATGGTCTTGAGGCCGCCCAGGCGCATGAATTCCCGGTCCTGGAGGACCCGCAGGAGCTTCGCCTGGGTCGACATCGGCATCGTGCTGATCTCGTCCAGGAAGACGGTCCCGCCATCGGCCAGCTCGAGCAGGCCCTGCTTGGACTGGACGGCGCCCGTGAAGGCACCCTTCTCGTAGCCGAAGAGTTCGCTCTCCAGAAGCTCGACGGGGATGTTGCTCGAGTTGACGACGACGAAGGGGCCGTGGGCCCGGTTGCTCCGGTAGTGGATGGCCCGGGCGATGAGGTCCTTACCCGTGCCGCTCTCGCCGAGGATGAGGACCGTCGAGCGGGTCGGGGCGACCTGATGGATGAGCTCGTAGATCTCCCGCATGCGGGGGCTCTTGCCGACGATGTTCTCGAACTGGTAGGTCCACTCGACTTCCTGTCGCAGGCGACGATTCTCCAGGATGATCTGACGTTGGCGGACGGCCCGCTGGATCGTGGCGAGGACTTCCTCGTTTTGAAACGGCTTGGTGACGTAGTCGAAGGCGCCAGCCTTGAGGCAACGGACGGCGCCGTCGACCGTGGCGTAGGCCGTGATGATCACGACGGGCAGGTCGGGGTCGTGGCGGAGGATTTCCGTCAGGACCTCTTCACCCGGCCGGTCCGGGAGCATGATGTCCAGGAGGACGGCGTCGTAAGAGCGGTCCTGGAGGTAGCGCAGGGCTTCCTCGGCCGTGAAGGCGCCGTCCAGGGTGTAGTTCGTCTCGGTCAGGAGTTCCCCGAAGACTTCGTGGATGATGGGTTCGTCATCGATCAGCAACAATCGTGCGTTGGACCGCACGGCTGACGTCCTCCGACCAAACGGGGAAGTAAACTCGGAAGAGGCTTCCGTGGCCGGGTCGGCTTTGAACCTCGATGCGGCCCCCATGCTGGCGGACGATGTGATAGCTGATCGTCAGGCCCAGGCCGGTCCCGCCCTGGTGGGCCTTCGTCGTGAAGAAGGGGTCGAAGGCCCGCCGCAGGGTCGCCTCGTCCATCCCGACGCCCGTATCCTGAATTTCGAGGACGGCCGAGTCGCCGTCCTGGCGGACCCGGACGGTCAGGTCGCCGCCGTCGGGCATAGCGTCCCGGGCGTTGACGACCAGGTTCGTCAGGACCTGATGGATCTGGGCCTCGTGACCCCACACATAGACGGGCTGAGGGGCCAGCTCCACGTGGAGGCGGATCGGGTAGTCCTTCAGGAGCGGCCGCAAGAGACGAAGGCCCTGCTGGACGGTTTGCTGGAGTTCTAACACGCGGGCCGTCTGACGCCGGGGCTGGGCCATGTCCAGAAAGGTCTGGACGATTTGCCGGATCTGGTCGACCTGGTCCTGGACCCGGTTCAGGAGCTGGCGGGCCTTAGGGTCCTGAAGCCGCTGGCGGAGCATCTGCGTATAGCTCATGATGCCCGTCAGGGGCGTGTTGATCTCGTGGGCGATGCCCGCCGCCAGGAGGCCGATGCTGGACAGCTTCTCGGACTGGATCAACTGCTGTTCCAGCCGGTGCAGGTGGGTGATGTCTTCCAGGACGTAGAGGAAGCCTTCCGTCGTCCGGTCTTCCATCGGAATCTGGAGGGGGCATCGGGAGACTTGCAGGAGTCGAGGCGGGGCGCCCGGCAGGTTCAGGTAGACCTGCAGGACCGGCAGGGAGCCCATCGGGTGCTCGAAGAACTGTTGGACCCGTTCGACGAAGTCGGCCGGCAGGTAGGCCCGGAGGTCCCGGTACTGCATGGCTTCAGGCGTCGTCTGGAACCACCGGGCCAGGCTCCGGTTGGCCATCAGGACGGTCGTGTGGTCCCGGTCCGTGACGAGGATCCCGGCGTCCAGCGTCTGGAGGACGGCCTGGTGGAAGCGCCGCAGGTCCTCCAGGGCCCGGTTCTGACGCTCGGCCTCCAGGAGGAGCGAGTAGTTCTTGAGGACCTGCTGGACGCGCGCCCGGACCTGTTCCATCCGTTCGAGCTCGTCCCGACTCAACCAGTGGTCCGTATGCCGCCATACGCACCAGAGCTCGGCCTGGATGCCGACGTCGGTCGTGCAGTCGATGCGGTACACGGTATAGCCATGACCGGCGTGGCGATAAATGCCCGGTCGAATGAGACGGCCGTAAGCGCCCGACTCGTCCGGTCGGTACACGACCCGCTCGAGAAGCGGCTCCAGGTCCGGCGGCGGGCCCGACGTCCGGACCCAGCCCGGGGCGCCCTGCGTCTGAAGCCGGGCGTCGACCCACGCGCAGTCCATCGCCCGCTCGATGAGGCCGAGGACGCGGGCGAGCCACGGATGCAGGGGGCCGACGCCGGCCTCGTGCCAGATCACCCGTTGGAGTTCCTCGAGGGGATGGGAGCGAGCCCCCAGGTACATCCGCTCGACCCAACGGACGGACCACTGCCGCAGGGCCGGGAATACGAAGACGCCTGGCACGGTCGCCAGAAGCGCCATCAGGAAGGCCTGGGCGGTCCGGTCCGAGGACAGAAGATGCAAGATCAAGGCATCCAGGAGCGTGTAGAGGGCGACCAGGCCGATCAGCAGGGGCGCATACGTCAGGGCCCGACGGAACAGGTGCTCGACGTCCCACCGCCGCTGGCGGGTCGCCATCAGGAGGCCGACGGGCAGGACCGGATGCGTCAGGACGGCCATCGTCTCCCACAGCTCCGGGGAGCGACCCAGCAGGAGGGGGACGACGGCGACCAGGGTCGGGAAAAAGGCCAGGAAGATGGCGCTGGCTAAAATCTGGAGCTGGCCCCGCTCCAGGCCGTGGATACGGGACACGACCCGCAGACAGCGGACAAAGGCGTATCCAAAGGCCCCCAGGAGGACGACCCAGTCGAGGTCCCAAAGAGTGTGGTTCAATCGTAGGAACGTCCGACTCCAGGGAGAGACCAGGCCCGTGAGGCTGAGGACCAAGGGGAGGCCGTGGAGGCCCAGCCAGAGGGCCGGGACGGCCTTCCGAAGCGGACGGAGGAAGCGACCCGGCCGAGTCGGTGGCCACCCGGCCGCCCAGTAGATGACGGCGATGGGCGCTACGGCAAAGCCGACCCGGTCCAGCGCCCAGAAGAAGTGGTCCAGCCAGTCCCACGTCCCGACGGGCGTGAACATGTAGACCATCGAGAGACTCAGGACGGCCGTCCACATCCGACGATAAAATCGCCGGTAGCTGTACCGAACGCGTAGCCACAGGGCGATGCCCCACAGGAGGGCCCCCGTCGTCCAGACCCACACGGTCGGCAACCACCGACGCCCGGCCGCCGTCCAAGTCACGTGAACCAGGCGGCGGTCCTGTAAGAAGGTCAGCGTCACGGAGTCGCCGACCCGGAGCCGCTGGACCCGCCGCGCCGTATCGGCGACGTCTTGGACGGGCAAGCCGTCCATCAGGAGCCAGACGCTCCCCGGGGCGACCCGGTCCTGAAGCGTCTGGTCATAGACCCGCTCGACGACCGGCCCGGCGGGCGTCTGGTACCACTCAAAGGGCCACGCCGGCGTCGGGTGCAGGTACACGACGACCCAATTGCTCAGGGCCGCCGCCCCGATGAGAACATGCAAGACCAGCCGTAACGACGCCCCTTCACGGACCCGCCAGGGTGCCATCTCACCACCTCGTCGTGACGCTCCACACCCAGGTCCGGGGCATCGGAATCCAGAAGTATTCCCCGGGTAGGCCGACGCTGAGGTCGCTGAATTGATTCAACAGGTTGATGACGACAAATCGGAACTGGAGCTGGGTCCCCCATCCGGGAGCGGACCACTCCCGGGCCCACTCTACGTCCAACGACCGAGCCGTCGCCGGGACGACGGCCCACGGGACGACCGGACCCCGCAGGAGATGGTACCGCACCGAGAGCTGACCCACGGGGTCCCGGCGGACGTCATAGCCCAGGGTCCAGGAATGGCACCACCCTTCCAGAAAACGGTCGAAGGAATAGGGTCGCCAGGCTCGACGTGTCAGTTCGTAATCGACCGTAAGTCGCCCCACCGGGAGCCGAAGGCGGGAATTCAACTCCAGGCCCGGGCCGCCCATCCGGCGGCGGCTCTGGGCCCACCGCCAGTCGTAGCCTCGCCATTGCAGTTGCAGGCTGACGGCGTGGGTGTGGACGTCCATGTGAAGCCCCAGGGCGCCCCACCACTGGAGGGCCGTCAGCTCGGGAAAGCCGGTCTCGGTCAGGAGAAACCGCTCGACCCAGTATGCCTGTCGGACGGGATGGGCCGGGATCAGGTCCATTCCCATCACGCGCCCGCTCCCACCCCGAATAAATAGACGGGTGCGCGGCGTGTCCGCATAGTCGACCCGAAACTCCGACCAGTAGGACCAGACGAAGTCGGCCGAAGAGCTACTCAAACTCCGGCCCCGGCCCTCGACCTGGAGGGCCCATCGAGACCCCATCTGCCAGCGGGCCTCCAGGCCCAGCCACCCGTGGTGGATCCCGCCCTGCGGGGACGGGCTCGTCGGTTCCATCCGTTCATAGAGGGCTTCCAGGTGGACTTCCTGCCGGTCGCCCAGCTCCCACCGGAGCTCGCCCTGACTCCGCCAGCGGTCCCACTGCCCGTGGACCCATTGACCGGCCAAGTACCCCTGGACGCGGGACGCCCCACGACCCCAGTGCCACTGCCAATGCGTCACATGGAGCGTGGCCCCCGTGCTCCAGGTCTGGGGGATGACCATCATCCAGTACCCTACCTCTGCGTTGATGGGCTCGGGCCGCTGAAGGACCTCCAGCGTCATCGGGAATGGATCGGCCTCCCCTTCATGAAGGGGCGACCGATGAAGCATCCGCATGGCGCCCTGATACTCGGTCACCTGCCGTCTCAGGGCCTCCAGGAGCGCCCGGTCCAGGCGGACCCGCACGTGGACCGTCTCCTCACCGTCCGACTTGACACGGACCCACCGAACCAAGGGCAGACCCCCGGGCATGACCTCCACGACCAGGAGGTAGAGACCCCGCACAACGTGGGACAGACGGACATGGAGGGGCTGACTTAAGACAGAGCGCTGTTCAAAGAGGGGTCGCTCCCCCTGTAGGGACAGGACGGCGACCCGCACGACCGGCGGCGGCGCCGAGTCGACCCACTCGATATGAGCTTGAATCTCATGGCCCCACCCGGACCCGGGGCCGCCAAACCCCCCGACGACGGCCCCGACGATCAGCCAACCGATCCACGCTCGCCTCTTCATAAGACCCCTCACGGCGTGTTCCCCCTTAGCATACCCCCTTCCCCAGGACGGTTCAAAGGGGGTAGGTACGAGGTCCCGGTGAGATGCGCTCGCGGCTCATGGCTCATAGCTCATATCAGCTCATGGGTCATAGCTCATGGCTCATGGTCCCATGAGCTATCAGCCATGAGCTATGAGCTAATAGGGGCCATGACCCACGAGCTATGAGCCATAAGCCAAGGGGTCCATCGGCCGGATGTTTGAAAATCATGCTCTCCAGGCGATGGAAAAGGTCGTCCCGACGCCCCTCTCACGAACTGAAGGGCCATGCTAATAAAGGCGAACCAAGCTACCTTGATGGGTCTATGGGTCTCTGGTCCGTGGTCTTTTATATCCAACACCCAGCACCTGACATTGACATTATACTTAAGGACGAGACTGTGACAGGGGCAGGACTCGACGATGGAACCGACGAAGCCGAAGGATCTTCCGACGACGCCTGGCGACCCGGATGGGGTCGCTCTTTCGGAAGTCGTCCCGGCCTGGGTCGCCCCGGAGCGGCCGGCTGTCGTCCGTCCGCCCATCGAGCTGATCGGCGTCCGGACGCACAACCTCCAGAACCTGCACGTCCGCATCCCCCTTGGGTCCCTGACGGTCGTGACCGGCGTGAGCGGCTCCGGCAAGTCGTCCCTGGTCGTGGACACGCTCTTTGCCGAGGGCCAGCGGCGGTACGTCGAGTCGATGTCGACTTACGCCCGTCAGTTCCTCCAGCGGCTTCAGAAGCCGGACGTCGACGAGGTCCGGGGGATCCTGCCGGCCATCGCCATCCGCCAGCACGCCTACGCCCGGAATCCCCGGTCGACCGTCGGGACCGTCACGGAGGTCTACGACTACCTGCGGGTCCTGTTCGCCCGGCTGGCCCACTACGTGTGCCCCGACTGCGGGCGGCCGGTCACGGTCGATACGCCCCAGTCCGTCTGGCAGCGGCTCCTCCGGATGCCGGACAGTCCCGGCGTCGCCGTCCTCGCCCCCGTGGACGTCGACCGGGACCAGCCCGTCCAGCAAATCCGCCAGCTCCGTCGGGAGGGCTTCCTGGACGTTTGGTGGCAGGGCGAGCGGGTCGCCCTCGACCAGATGACGCCGGAGCAGTGGACGGCCCAAGCCGTCCAGTGGCTCTGGCTCGGCCGCCGACGGCCTCAACCCGAACGGCGGGACGAGTGGATCGACCTCCTGGACCTGGCCTTCGGCAAGGGTCGGGGCCGCATGGGGATCATCACGCCCGATGGTGAACTTCACGTTTTCTCCCAACGGCTCGAGTGCGCCTACTGCGGCCGGACGTTCCCGCCCCTGGAGCCCGGCCTCTTCTCGTTCAACCGGCCCGAGGGCGCCTGTCCGGCTTGCCAGGGCTTCGGGGACGTCGCCGACCTCGACTGGACGAAGATCATCCCGGACCCGGACCGACCCCTGAAGGCCCATCCGATCCAGCCCTGGAACACGCCGGGCCTGCGATTTCTTTACCGCTACCTCTTCCGGGCGGCCGAACGCTACAGCTGGGACCTGGACACACCCTGGAAGGACCTCCCCGAGTCCGTCCGGCAGGCCATCATGGAGGGGACCGACCGTTTCTTCGGCATCCGGGGCTTTTTTGAGAAGCTTCAGGAAAAACGTTACAAACGGGGCGTCCGCATCTTCATCGCCCGCTACCGCACGTACCGGCCCTGCGCCGCCTGCGAGGGAAGCCGCCTGCGACCGGAGGCCCGGTGGGCCCGCATCGGCGAAGTAGCCATCACCGACGTCGTCCGATGGCCCGTCGGAGACGTCCTGGCCTGGTTGAAAAGCCTGGAGATGAGCCCCGCCGAACGGCAGGCCCTGAGCCGGGTCTACGAGGAACTCGAACGTCGCCTGAGCTACCTCGTCCAGGTCGGCCTCGGCTACCTGACCCTGGACCGCCAGGCCGGCACGCTGAGCGGCGGCGAGGCCCAACGCATCCAGATGGCCATCGCCTTGGGGACGGCCCTGTCGGATACTCTCTTCATCCTGGACGAACCCTCGGCGGGCCTCCATCCGAGGGACACCCAGCGGCTCATCGAGATCATGCGCCACCTGCGGGACCAGGGAAACACCGTCGTCGCCGTCGAGCATGACCCCGATATCATCCTGGCGGCCGATCACGTCCTCGAGCTTGGGCCTGGCGCCGGCCATCAGGGGGGCCGTCTCGTCTACGAAGGCCCGCCCTCGGGCCTCCTGGACCCGAGCGTTTCGACGGCGACGGCCCGCTTCCTCCGCCGGTACCGCTTCCGCCTGACCCGCAGCCGACCCTACCGGACGCCTCAGGGCTGGATCGTCGTCGAAGACGCCCACGCCCACAACTTGGCCCACATCCGCGTCCGGGTCCCGACCCGGTGCCTGACGGTCATCACCGGCGTGTCCGGCTCGGGCAAGAGCTCCCTCCTTCAGGACGTCCTGTACCCGGCCCTCCGCCGATACCTGGGGAAACCCCTCCCCCGGGACCTCCGGACATGGGGCGCCGTCTCCGTCTCCGATGCCATCCACCACGTCGTCCTGGTCGACCCGAACCCGCCGAGCCGGAATCCACGGGCGAACGTCCTCAGCTACATGGGCGGCCTGACCGAACTCCGCCAGTGGTGGGCCCGTCTGCCCGAAGCCCGGGCCCGAGGCCTGACGGCTGGCGATTTTTCCTGGAATAGCCCCCGCGGTCGATGCCCGACCTGCCGAGGATTCGGCCGCCGCAAGGTCGAACTCCTCTTTTTATCGGACCTCTGGCTTACCTGTGAGACCTGCCGTGGGACCCGCCTCCGGTCCGAGGCCTTAGAAGTCCGCTGGAACGGCGTTCACATCGCCGACATCCTGGAATGGACGGCCGTCGAAGCCCTGGAGGCTTTCCGAGACGTCCCGGGCCTCCGGCGACCCGTCCATACCTGTGCGACCCTGAACCGCATCGGCCTCGGCTACCTCCGCCTGGGCCAGGACCTGGCGACCCTCTCGGGGGGAGAGGCCCAGCGGCTGAAACTGGCCCGCATGCTGGCCCAGCAGACAGGCCGCCGGACCGCCGATGCGGCGACGGTCTTCCTCCTGGACGAGCCGACCATCGGCCTCCACGGCGAGGACCTGCCGCCCCTGCTGGATACGATCGAATATCTTCTGGAACTCGGCCATACGGTCGTCGTCGTCGAGCACCACCCGGAGGTCATCCTGAACGCCGACTACGTCATCGACCTCGGTCCGGAGGGCGGCCGCGAGGGCGGTCGCATCGTCGCCGAGGGTCCCCTGCCTGACCTCCTGGCCCGAGACCCCGGCGGGTCTCATACCCTTCGCTTTCTACAGACCATCGTCCGCTAAGTGCTTCTTTGCCTCTGGAGGATTAAAATTTAATATGGAAGCGGGGTCGAATCGGGATTTAGCTCTGCAAGGAGGTCGCCATGAGGGTTACGCCTGTCCGGTGGGTCGTCCTGGGCTTGGCCCTTACGCTTATCGGCCCGGCGGTCGGCTCGGCCCAAAGCCTGGCCGAGGCGGCCCGGCGGGAAAAGGAACGTCAGAAGCAGTATCAGACGGCGAAGGTCCGTTCATATACGGCGCAGGACCTGGAGCGGGTCCGGGAAAAGGCTCTCATCTCGACGGTAGGGATGCCTTCAGCCCCGGCCGGCCCGGCCGAGGCGGCCCCGACGCCGCCGTCCGAACGGCCGGCCGAAAAACCTGCCGCACCGCCGGACGTCGAGAAGGAAATCGAAAAGAAGCGGGCCGAGATTCAGAAGCTCCGGGCTGAGCTGGCGGCCCTCGAGACTCAAATCAACCCCTCGATGGCCCTGTACCGGGCGACCGACTTTGGGACTCTGGTCCAGCGGAAACGAGAAGTTGAGGCCCGCATCCAAGCCTTGGAGAAAGAGATCCAAAGCCTCCGGGAGAAGTCGACCGCTCCCCCCGAGGGGCCGCACTGACGCTTCGGTCTGGAGGGCCTGGTCCCGAGATCGAGGACGGGGCGGGCCCCTTCCCGAAACGGGCTTGCCGTCGTCACCCTTTGGGTCCCAAGAGGAGGTCGGCCATGGTGCGTCCGCCCTCGCCTTGGGAAGCCGACGACAGTGCTGAATTCTCGGCCGAGGAGAAAGAGACGGCCCGAGAGCCCCTGCGGGAGTCCGTCGAGGTCCTCCGGGAAGTCAGTCGGCGGGCGCCCAAGCTGGAGGGGACGCCGACGGGCGTCCCGGGGTTGGACGACCTGTTCTTCATGACGGTCCTGGACGAGCGGGGCCGTCCGCGGCGAGTGTCTCTGAAGGGATTTCCTCGGTACGCCGTCATTCATCTGACGGGGGTCTCCGACACGGGTAAGAGCCTGATGGCCGAGCAGTTTGCCCTCCAGCAAGCGGCGATAGGGAATCCGACGGTCTTCGTGACCGTCGAGGCACCTGCGCCCTTCCTGGCGGCCTCTCTGCGGGAGCGGGCCAAGGCCATGGGGATCCGGTATGAGGACGTCGAGGACCGCATCGTCATCGTCGACGCCGCCAGTCATGCCGCCTTGCGGGACGACCTGCCGACGCTCCTGAATACCCTGGCCTACGCCATCAAGACATACAAGGCCAAAAACACGGTCATCGACTCGGTCACGGGCCTTTACGAAGCCAAGGAGATGCTCGCCCGGACGATCGTTCGGCGGCTGTATAACTTCATGAAGAAGTGGTACCAGACGGCCCTCTTCGTGTCCCAGAAGCGAAGCGGTCACGAGGAGCTGTCGGCGGAGGCGGCCGGCGGATACGCCGTCTCCCATATCGTCGACGGGTCCATCGTCCTGGCCAAGAAGACGGTCCTGTCGGCGTATGACGAGCGGCTCTACGGCGTCCCCCTGGGCGAGGTCGTCCGGCTCATCCGGATCGACGGCTGTCGCATGTGCGGTCACGACACGGCGACCCATCGGATGGAGATCACAGAGGGCGGCCTCGTCGTCGTCCGAGAGTCGCTCCAGGAGATGGCCCGGCGGCGTCGGGCCGGGGCGGGCCTGGGGACCGCCGGTCCGGACGAGGAATGAGTCGGCAGGCCCCGAAAGGCTTCGAGATTCGGCGAAAGGAGGTCGGCCATGCCGGTCCTGAGTCCGGAAGTGATTCCGACGACCGACGTCGATGCGATGGCTCTACGGGTGTTCTTGAAGGCCGTCGAGCTCCTCGGCGGCCCCCGCAAGCTCGTCGAGTACCGCCACCTGACGTGGCTCCCGAGCCTCATGGAGGCCGCCTACGTCGTCGTCCTGACGCACGAGGCGGCCAAGACGGAAGAGGAGATCGCCGCTTTCCTGGGGTTGACGCGGGCGACGGTCCGCAACATCCGTCGGGCCGACCCCGAAGAGGTGAAGGCCAAACTGGGTCAGGGGCTGGAGCGAACCCGAACGCTTCGGTCCCATATCGCCGGAGCCCTGGCCCAGTGGGCCTACCGGGAGATTAAGGCCGGCCCGGACCGATAAGGTGGGAGTCCCGCCGTGGGCCCCCGGGGAGACCGAAGGCCCCCGGCCAAGGGCCAAGGGCGAAACGCAAAGGATGCCCTACGCCTTTAGCCCTTGGCCCTTCCTTCCTCAGACCCCGTCCCGTCGTCCCGCCGTCACGAATCAAAAAGCGATCAGGGCGATCTTCACGGCCAGGTACTTCTTGGGGTCCTTTCGGATGTCGGCGATCAGCTGGCGGACGTCCCGGACCGTCTGCTGAAGGTCCCGATAGAGGGAGGGGTCTCGCAGGATCTGCTGGAGGGTCCCGTCGGGATTCTGCCGGGGGTCCAGCAGTTGGTTCATTTGATGGATGGCCTGGGTGAGCTCCCCATAGAGCTTCTCGTCGGTCAGGAGTTTGCCGGCCGAACCCTGGCCCTGCTCTAAGCCGGTCACGATGCGGTGGAGTCGGTCCAGGGTCTCGGCCATCTGCCGGGCCTGTTCTGAGTCCTGAAGGAGCAGGCCGGCGATGCTGTCCCGAGACCGGAGACGTTCCGTGAGCTGGACGAGCTCCCGATACAGCCGGTCGTCCTGAATGAGTTTGCCCAGGGAACCCTTCCCTTCGGCCAGAGCGTGGACGGTCGTCTTCACGTCCTGCTTGAGGGTCGGGTCGTTGATCAGAGCGCCGATGACGCCCTCGGCCCGGGTGATCTGGTCCATCACCCGATTGACCCGGTCCAGGGTGACTTTCAGGTCGGCCAAGCGTTCGGAGACCTGAGCCGCCAGCTCCCCATAGTCGGCCGCGGCGACGGCCCGGATAGCACTGCCGGGCGGGAGGCCCGGCTGACTCGGGTGGCCCGACTGAATGTACAGGTAGCGGTCGCCCAGGAGGCCCAGGCTCCGCACGCTGACGACGCTGTCCTGCCGGATACGGTCCTGATACCGGGCGTTGATCCAGTAGTAGACCCGGATGCCCGGGCCCTCGGGGTTGAAGTCGATCCGTCGGACGGAGCCGACCTCGACGCCGTCGATCATGACGATGGAGCCGACGTAGAGGCCCGACGCCTCCGGGAGGTCCGTGTAGTATGTCGCCTTCGGCGCCCAGAATCCCCCGCTCTGGCCCCCGACGGCGATGATCCCGACCATCAGGAGCAACATCGCCACGGCGATACTCAGGCCGACCAGGACGTCCCGCCATCCCAGATGTCGGCGGACCTGCATGTCGCACCTCGAAATGGGCCATAAGGCAGTCGGGCCATGAGGCGATAAGGCACTCGAGTTTGGGAACATTGCCGTGCGCAGGGCCATCTAAATGAATTGCTTCGCTCGGCCTCCCATCGCCTTACTGCCCTACGGCCTCATCGCCTCCTCCATGACTCGGGCACCCAGGAAGGCCTGGACGTAAGGATGAGGACTGGCCCGCATGTCCGGGGCGCTCCCATAAAATACCATGCGCCCCGCATATAACAGCATAAACTGCACGTCTCCGGCCGTCTCGTCCGGCGTCCGCTCGACCAGGACCCACTCTCCGTCCGAGCGGACCCACTGGGTCCCGGCGATGCGAAAGGCATCGTCCATCTGATGGGTGACGACCACCGACGTCACGCCCCGGGCGTCCCGAAGCTTGACGATGAGGTCGATGATCGTCCGGGCCGTGATGGGGTCCAGGCCGGCCGTCGGCTCGTCGTACAGCATGATGGACGGCTCGGTCACCAGGGCCCGGGCGATCCCCGCCCGACGACGCATCCCCCCGCTCAGCTCGGCCGGGAGCTTGTGCTCATGCCCCTGCAGGCCGACCCACTGGAGGACCTCCCGGGCCTTCTCCCGGGCCTGCCGGAAGGGAAGCCGAAGCCGCTCGACCAGGGGAAATAGGACGTTTTCCTCCAGGGTCAGGGAGTCAAAGAGAGCGCCTTCCTGAAATACTAAGCCGACGTGCCGCCGGAGCTCGATCAGGTCCCGCTCCCTCATCCGAGAGACCTCAAAGTCGCCGACCCATACCGACCCCCGGGTCGGCCGGATTAGACCCAGCGCCAGGCGGAGGATCGTGCTCTTGCCGGCGCCACTGGCCCCCAGGATGATCAGTGTCTTCCGAGGCCAGACTTCAAACGAGATGTCCTGTAAGATCGGCTCCCCGGGGTCGACCCAAAAGTCGACCCCGTCAAACCGCAGGGCCGGACATTCGGCCGCCTCATAACAATGTCGGAACCGCTCGTGAATCTCCCGGGCATGATTCGACAGCCACGTCCCCGGCCACCGCATCCCACAATCCTCAAAAGTGACCCGTCATCATGATGATCGTGATAAAAACCTCGTTGAAGAAGTAGTCGGCGACCAAGATGGCGATGGACGTGACGACGACCGTCGAGGTCGTCGAGCGACCGACGCCCTGGGAGCCGCCCTCCGTCGTAAGGCCCTGGTAACAGCCGATCCAGGCGATTAGCGTCCCAAAGAGAAAGGGCTTCAGGAACCCCAGGATGACGTCGTCGGTGAATAAGACCCAGGCGGCCGTCGCCCAATAGTAAGACGGCCGGACTTGGTACTTGATGTCGGCGACCATCGCCCCGCCCCACAGGCCGACCCAGGCCGACAGGATCGTCAGCGTCGGGGCCATCCCCAGGAGGGCCAGCCACCGGGGGACGACCAGCTTCCGGACGGGGTCGACCCCCATCGCCCGCAGGGCGCTGACCTGCTCGGTCACGGCCATCGCCCCCAACTCCGAGGCGATTCCGGCCCCGACCCGCCCGGCCAGCATCAAGGCCGTCAGGACAGGCCCCAGCTCTCGGACCATCGAGAGAGAGACGATGCGGGCCAGGTAGTACTTGCCGCCAAACTGGGCCAGCGTGTAGCCGCTCTGAAGCGACAGGACCATCCCCGTAAAGAGCCCCGTCAGCAGGATGACCGGAAGCGAGCCGATCCCCAGCGTGTACATGTAGTACAGACCGTCCTTCACATAGATGGGCGGCGTGGCCGTGCACCAGAGGACATGGAGGACAAACTGGGTAAAGGATTGTACGTGGTACAGCCACCGCTTGACCCGGTCGGCGGCCCAGACGGCGACCGTCATGGCGACCCTCCCCCAGACCCGGCCGACGCCGGCGTCCACGGCTCGATGACGACAAATACGCCCAGGTACCGCCGGTCCCGGTTGCCAGGCTCTTCAAAAGCCGGGACGAAGCCGGACGCGGCCGATATCTCCACGGGCCACATCCAGACGTTTCGTACACGATAGCCCCGCGGGGTTGCGAGCTCGATCGTCCGATGCTCCCGGCTGTGCAGACGAAGCCGGAACCAGGCCGACCCGAATCGGACCCGGACCCGGTGGTCCGGGACGGGTCCGTTCTGTAGGTGAATCCGGACGCCCGCCAGGGGCTGATGCCGCTTGAGGACCATCCGGAGCGTGTGGCCCCCCCGGACCCAGAACCCCGGACCCTCCCGGGGATAGAAGGCATCGTTCAGGAAAAACGCAAAGTAGTCCGGCCGGCCCGGGTCCGGAAACGGCACGTTGAATCCATGAGGATACGTGTTCGAGGGTAGATTCTCCAGCTGGGTGTACTCCAAGGGAAGCCACGCATGGACCGGGCCGGTCGCATACCGCCACGGGGACCGGGCCGTCAAGAAGGGTGCCGTGACGATCGGCAGGCTGAAGACGGCCGCCACGGCCGCCGTGAGGCCCAGCGTCCGACCCCGCGGCGGCGCCGTCACCATGAAGAACGTCCAGGGATATACGCACAGAAAGTACCGATTGGCGATCGTCCCACCCCCGCCGAGGTAGTTGTGAGGCTGGGACACGATAAAGGCCGCGACCATCAGGCCAAATCCTATCAAGAGCCAAATCGAGCGAGCTTGCGGCCGCCGCAGAGCCATCCCCAGACCGACCAGAGCCGGCGTGAAGTACCATGCGACGCCCGCATAGCGACCCATGAAGTAGTAGAAGACGTCCTGAACGACCGTCCGGACGTCAATGTAGTGCTCCTGCTCATACGTGATGTCGGCCGAGTGGTAGATGCCGACCCGCTCGAAGGTCAATGACGGGGTCTCCAGGGGAAAATATCCATAGAACGTCTTCCGAAGTCCGCCCATGTAATTCCAGTCCCCGACGTTCCACCAGTACAGACTAAACAGAGCCAGAGCGACCAGGCCGCCCCCGACGACCCACCGAATCCAACGGCCCCACTGACGACGTACGAGCAAGGTCCCCGTGGCGACGATGAAGAGGACGCCGATGACGGGCTTTGAAAACGTCCCCATCCCGGCGACGACCGCACCGACCAGGTCCCACCACCGGGACGGCCCGTCGGCCGACCGAAGGTCTGGATACCAAAGGAAGAACAAGGCGATGAAGACGGTCGCAAAGTTGAATACCTCCGGGGTCAGCCACACGGCGTACGCCGGGACGACCGAGAGGCCGATAAAGGCCAAGGCCCACAGGAGGGCCCGCCCGGGAGGCCACCCCAAGGCATGTCCCCATCGAAATCCCAGGATCCAGACGACCCACAACAATACTACGTTCACGAAGACGAAACTGTTCACCCCCAAAAGGCGGAAAAAGGGCGCGACCCACAGGGGATAGATGAACGACTTGGCATAAAAGAGGTCGCCGTCTCGACCGGTTCGCAGGAACAGGCCCTGGGGCCCATCGGGAAAGTCTCGGTACACCCGGTACAGGTCCGCCCGGGTATACCGCAGGTCGCCGTCTAAGGCCAGACTCTGGGCGATCATGTAGTAGGTCGCTTCGTCGCCCTGGAAGCTCTGCAGGCGGAGTGAAAGGAACGGAGCCCCGATACAGGCCAGCCCCCCGACCAGACCGGCGAGCCAGAGGATACGTACGGCTTGCACGTACGTCACGGACTGAACCTCAATCCGGAATTCGACGGTCCGGCGGTCCGGGAATTCGGCCATTCGGGAATTCGGGAGTTCGGCAATTCGGCAGTTCGGGAAAGCCGTTCGACGGCCTACATAGAAGGCAAGGGGACATGTATCGTTTCAAGTCCCCACGTCTCCCTGAAGTTTTCCTGACTCTTCGCCGCTCCTGTCGCCGACCGCCGGCGCCGGCCTCCAGGCCTCATCCCCGCCCCGGCCGGCCCCCCGATGCCCGAGTTCCCGAACTCCCGAACGGCCGGATAGCTCCGGACCCCGCTCTAACGAGCAGGGCTTGGATAAAAATGGTCGACCGGCCCAACCTGCCGAACTCCCGAATTCCCGAACCCCCGACCGGCCCAAGACCGTCGCTCGTCACTCCGTCACTTTGAAAAAATCGTGCTTCCCGGGCGTTGGGAAAGATTGTTCCGACGCCATTCTCACGAACCGAACGACTCTGATCTTGTATCCTGCATCCTGCATCCCGTATCTTGAACAGGTATCCCGTGGATGGGAGACGCAACTTTGACGACCCTCGCACTGTGGCATTACGTTCGGTCTCAGTGGCTCCGCCTCTCGATCGGCTTCGGCGCCCTCCTGGCGTCGGTCGTCCTGCAGATGCAGATCCCACTTCTCTTACGGGAAGGCGTCGACCGACTGACCCAGCGGGCCCCCCTGACGACGGTCCTCCACGTGGCCTGGGCCGTGCTGGGCCTCATGCTCTTGCAAGGCCTCGGCCGTTTCTTGTCCCGCCTCCTGATCGTGACGGCCTCCCGCCATATGGAGTATCAGATCCGCCAGGACCTGTGGGCCCGCCTGCTGGTCCAGCCCCCGGCCTTCTTCGACCGCTTTTACACCGGCGACCTGATGGCCCACCTGACGAACGACCTGAATGCCCTCCGGATGGCCATCGGACCCGCCTTCATGTATGCCGCCATGTCGGCCTTCTCCATCGTGTGGGCCGTCACGTGGATGGCCGTGACTCATCCCCGACTCACGCTGGCGATGCTCCTCCCCGCCGTCGGCATCCTGCTGATCATGGTATGGGGTTCACACCAGATCAAGGTCCGTTTCGAGAAAGTCCAGGACACCTTCGGACGGCTTTCGACGACGGCCCAGGAAATCATCGCCGGGATGCGGGAAGTGAAGGCCTATGACATGGAGGACCTCCAGGCAGAACGCTTCGACGCCGTCGCCGACCAGTACGTCCACGATCAGACCCGGCTCGCCCAGGTCCAGAACCTGATGCGGCCGGTCATCACCGTCCTGATGGGGACGGCCTTCTTGGTCCTGCTGGGCTACGGGGGGTGGCTGATCGCCCGGGGTCGGATGAGTATCGGCACGTTTGTCGCCTTTCAGGCGTATCTGGGGATGCTGGCCTGGCCGCTGATCTCGGTCGGCTGGATCCTCAGCCTGTGGCAACGGGGTCGGGCCTCGTGGCGGCGGATCCAACGGCTGGTCCGAGATTTTCACAATCCGTCAGCCATTACTCTAAGAGATTTGAACCAGTCTATGAATAATGTCGTCGCGCCGACCTTCCAGGGGCGGTTGACCCTCCGGGCAGTGGTCTTCGGCTATCGACCCGACCGGCCCGTCTTGCGGGGCCTCGACATGACGGTCGAGCCCGGGACGTGGGTCGCCGTCGTGGGTCCCTCGGCCAGCGGCAAGTCGACCCTCCTGCGGGTCGTCGCCGGTCTGTATCCCCCGACCCAGGGGGACGTCCTGTGGGACGACCGGCCGGTCCAAGCCTGGCCCGTCGAGGCCCTCCGACGGTCCGTCCTGATAGTCTTTCAAGAGCCGGTCCTGTTCTCCCGGACCATTCGGGAGAATCTGCTCCTGGGTTGGTCGGAACCCCTGCCGGATGAAGCCCTCTGGGAGGTCCTGGCCTGGGTCGGCCTCGCCGATGAGGTCCGGGCCCTCCCGGCCGGCCTGGACACCCTCATCGGGGAACGGGGCGTGACCCTGTCGGGCGGCCAGCGCCAGCGCTTGGCCCTCGCCCGGGCCTGGCTCCGTCGGCCTCGGGTCCTCCTCTTGGACGACCCCTTCTCGCAGGTCGACCTGGAGACCGAGGCCCGTATCTGGCAGGCCCTCCGCCGGCACCTGGACGGCTCGACGACCGTCCTGCTGGTCACCCAGCGGCCCCGCCCGATCCTGGACAGCGACGTCGTGTACGTCCTCCACGAGGGCCAGTGGCAGGCTTACGGCCCGCCCCAGGAGGTCTTGCAGACCTCCGAGTGGTTCCGTACGTGGCTCCGACTCCAGCAACGTTCGGACGGACCCCCGGCCCAGGAGCGGACCCGATGAGGACGACGGCAGGCATGTCGGTTCGAGCATTCCTCCGACGGGTGTGGCCCTACGTCCGGCCCTATCGCTACCGATTCTTGGGTGGCCTCGTCTATCTGGGCCTCCTCGCCGGTCTCGAATTGACCCTTCCTCTCTGGACCAAGCTGGCCATCGACCGATACTTCGTCCCGGGCCGGTGGTCGGCCGGCGTCTGGCTCCTCGGCGTGTACGCTCTGACCCTGGGCCTGATCGGCCTGCTTCAGTACCTCCAGGGCTACTTCATCGACGTCACGGCCTACCGGGCGATGCGGGACCTGCGGTGCCACACGTTCCGCCACCTCCTGACCCTGCCCATCGCCTTCTTCCAGCGCCAGCCGACCGGTAAGTTGGTCACGCGCGTGACCAACGACGTGGATGCCCTCCAGGAAATCCTGGGTCAGGGCATCCTCAGCATCATCGCCGACGTCGGGACCAGCGTCGCCATCTTCGGCCTCCTCTGGTGGATCAGCCCCGTCCTGGCCCTGTCTGTCACGGCGACGGCCCTGATGGTCGTCGGCGTGAGCTTCCTCTTTCAGCGATACGCTCAGCGGGCCCAGGAAGACATTCGCACCTGGCTGGCGCGGCTGAACGGCTTCCTCCAGGAGCACATCGGAGGCATCTCGACCCTTCAGGTTCACCGAGCCGAGGCCCAGGCCTTCCGGGAGCTCCAGACCCTCAATCAGGGTTACACGCAGGCCTATGTATCGGCCGTATTCCACTACGCCTGGTACTATCCCGTGATCCGCGCTCTGGAGGTCCTGACGTCGGTCCTGGTCCTCGTACTGGGCGGCTGGCTCTTCTACGAAGGTCGGCTGACCCTGGGGACGCTCGTCGCCTTCTTTCAATACGTCCAGCGGTTCTTCGAGCCCCTCGCCGACCTGAGCGACAAGTACAACGCCTTCCTCCAAGCCTTTGTGGCCGAGGCCCGCATCCAGGAAATCCATCAGACTCTGTCTGACCCGGCCTACCGGGGGCAGCCCCTGAACGTCACCGGCCCGGCCCCCATCGCCTTCCGTCACGTGACCTTTCGGTATACACCGGATGGGCCCTGGGTCCTCAAAGACGTGAATCTCGTCATCCGTCCTGGCGAGCGGGTCGCCCTCGTCGGACCGACCGGCGCCGGAAAAACGACGCTGGCCGCCCTCCTACTCCGACTCTACGACCCGACCCTGGGTTCCATCGAATTCGGCCACCAGTCGATTCAAGAAGTCGATGCCCGAGACCTTCGACGGGCCATCCGCATGATCTTCCAGGAGCCCTTTCTATTCTCCGACACCGCCCTGCAGAACATCCTGCTTTACCGTGACGGGACGGCTCGCGCCGAGCTGGAACGGTGGTTCCAACGGCTCCGACACAACGCTCTCGTCCGGGGCCTTCACCAGAAGCTTCACGAGACCCTGCACGAACGGGGGAGCAACCTGGCCCAAAGCGAACGCCAAGCCATCGCCGTCCTGCGGGGCATCGCCACCGACCCCCGGGTCCTCATCCTGGATGAAGCCCTCTCGGCCCTGGACCCCCAGACCGAGCGCGACCTCTACGAACTCATCGAGTCCGTCACCCGGGGACGCACGGTCCTCCTGATCGCCCATCGCCTGTACACGCTTCCGGCCGTCGACCGGGTCATCGTCCTGTGGGATGGCCAGATCGTCGAAGAGGGTCCGCCCCAGGAACTGCTTCGGCGAGACTCCGTGTTCGCCAGCCTGCTTCGGGTCCAGGCCTTAGAAGCCTATGGTTCGGGCCGGCCGGCCGCCCCGGAAGACCCGCCGGCCGCCTCAGAAGACGCCTGAAGATGACGGGTCCGTAATTCCCCAAATACGTCCTGCCAAGACCGCCCCTGGGCGACCAGGAGGACCGTCAGGTGATACACGAGGTCGGCCACCTCCTGGACACACCGGTCGGGACCCTCCCGAAGCGCCGCTATAAGGACCTCCAGGGCCTCCTCGCCGACTTTCCGGGCGACGTGCGGAAGTCCCGCCTGAAAGAGACGGGCCGTGTAAGAAACCCCCGGATCGGTCCCCTGACGGTCCCGGACGATCTGCTCCAGGGTCCATAACCACGTCGCCAAGACGCCGGACGGGACGGCGTCGAAACAAGAAGCCGCCCCTGTGTGACAGACCGGACCCGTCGGAAGCGCTTCATAGACCCAGGCATCCTGGTCACAGTCGGTTCGGATCCGGAGGACCTGGAGCCCATGGCCGGACGTTTCACCCTTCCGCCAGAGACGGTGCCGGCGACGGGAGAAAAAGTGGGCCCATCCGGTCTGGCGAGTTCGCTCAAGGGCCTCGGCGTCGGCGAAGGCGACCATGAGGATTTCGCCGGTAACGGCGTGCTGGACGACGACGGGCATGAGGTTCGCGTCAGGCATGGGTGTCCTCCGGTACGGGGCGGTCCATTCAGCGGATTGGAATTCCACACTGCTTTAAGTACTTCTTTAGCTCCCAGATCCGGAATTGGGACCGGTGAAGGCGGGAGGCAAGAAGGACGGCATCGGCCCCGACGAGGAGGGCGTCCCGCAGGTGGTCCGGCCGGCCGGCCCCGCCTGAGGCGATGACGGGGATTTCCACAGATTCAACAATCTGCTTTAACAAATCCAGATCGTACCCGAGGCCCGTCCCGTCTCGATGGATGGCCGTCACGAGGAGCTCCCCGGCCCCCATCCGGGCGGCCGTTTGGGCCCACGCCCGGGCCTCCCAGGTCGTGGGTTTCTTGCCCGCATGAGTGTATACACGGTACCCCCCACCGGGTTCCAAATTCACGTCGATGGCCACGACGACGGCCTGACAGCCGTACCGGTCCGCCAGATCGGCGATGAGCCGAGGATTTTCGACAGCCGCCGTGTTGACACTGACCTTGTCGGCACCGGCCCGAAACAAGACGTCGGCGTCGGCCACGCTCCGGATGCCGCCGCCGACGGTAAAGGGAATACGGAGGACCTCGGCCGTTCGCTCGACGACCCGGACGAGCGTCGCCCGGCCTTCCGTCGTCGCCGTGATGTCGAGAAAGACGACCTCGTCGGCCCCTTCGGTCTCATACCGCCGAGCCAGTTCGACGGGGTCGCCGGCCCGCTGAAGGGCATTGAACCGAACGCCTTTGACGACGACCCCCCGGTCGACGTCCAGGCAGGGGATCAGACGTCGCGCCAGCATGGGGAGGACCTCAAGTCGTCTATCAAGTTTTTTGAAGTAACACATTCAATATGTTGAAATCGATCCGGCCGTCTAAGAGGGCCCGGCCGACGATGACGCCCCGAAGGCCGTCGATACCCAGCGACGCCAGGACCGTCAAGTCCTCGACCGACCCGACGCCGCCGGCCCACCACACAGGTCGGCCGACCCGCTCAGTCCAGCGACGAATCCGTTCGGGGTCGATGCCTTGACAGGTGCCGTCCCGTTCCGTGTCCGTGATAAGAAACCCCTCGAAGGGGATCGGTGCCCATCGTCGGAGCCATGCATCGACTTCTTCGGGGGCCTCTTGCTGCCATCCCCGGACGACCCATCGGGAACCCCGCACATCCAAGGCTACGAGGACTCGTCCCTCCCATAGGTCGACGGCCTGCCGTAAGAAGGCCAGGTCGGCCGCCTGGGTCCCGACGACGATGCGGTCGATACCCCAGGTCCGGACCGTGCGCAGGACGTCCAGCGTACGGAGGCCACCCCCGACTTGAATCTGGAGGCGGGTCTGCTGACAGATTTCGGCGATGACCGGGCCGTGTGTCCAACGGCCCGTCCGGGCGCCGTCCAAGTCGACGACGTGGAGCCATCGAAAGCCCAGGCCTTCCAAGTGCCGGGCCAGTTCGACCGGCGTCCACGGATACCGCCGCACCCGCCGGAAGTCGCCTTGCGTCAGACGGACGACGTGACCCCCCATGAGGTCAATGGCCGGAATGACTTCCAGCATCGACTTCATCACCTATAGAGGGCAGATAGGCGGATGGGATGCAGGGCGCCCTACCCTCTTCCAGCCAGCGCTGGAGGAACGCCAGACCCCAGGTGCCGGACTTCTCCGGATGAAATTGCACGCCCACGACGTGGTCCCGCCCCACGACCGAGGGAAATCGAACGGAGCCGTACTCAGTGACGGCCCAAACGAGGTCTGGGTCGGCCGGTTCGGGGTAGTAACTATGGGCAAAGTAGGCGTACCCCGACGGGAACCCGACCAGCCAGGCCGACCGCCGGGTCCCGGCGACCCACTCGACCTGATTCCATCCCATGTGAGGGACCCGGGGGACGTTTCGAAAGCGGATGACCCGGCCGGGCCAAAGTCCCAGACCCGGCTCGCGACCCTCCTCGCTGGTCTCCCACAGCCACTGCATGCCCAGGCAGATCCCGAGGACTGGCACACCCTCGGCTACCGACTGTTGAATCAATTCTTTCAGTCCTGTGGAATTCAGACGCTGGCAGGCCCAGTCGAAGGCCCCGACGCCGGGAACGACGAGTCGGTCGAACCGAAGTCCGGGCCTCGGCCGGTCCAGGAGGGTCACCCGAGCGCCCAAGGCCGTAAAGGCGGCCGTCAGGCTCCGCAGGTTCCCGGCTTGGTAGTCGACGATGACGACCGACGGGCGTTCAGGCCTTGCCGCCCGGGAGCGTGGACCCGTGGCCGGAACGGCGCTCATGTCCATCGCGTCCCTCCAAAGGGATGGAGTGACAAGCCATAGGCTCGGGCAGATGGGCCCGATGCGGTTTCACGTCCAGACGACGCCCTTGGTCGACGTCGGGCCCTCGCCAGCCCGGGGCGTCAGGGCCTGGGCCAGGCAACGACCCGTAGCCTTAAAGAAGGCCTCCATGACGTGATGCCAGTGACCCGGCCGAAGGACCCGCAGGTGAAGCGTCATCCGAAGAGACCGGGTCAGACCAGCGTAAAATTCGGTGATCTCGTGAGTCGGCACCCGCCGCATAAACAACCCAGCTCGTCCCGACAGGTCCATGGCGACGAGGACGAGGGCCTCGTCCATGGGAACGACCTGGTGCGCAAAGCGAGTCACGGGCCCGGCCGCCTGGAGGGCTTCCCGGAGGGCATTGCCCAGGGCGATGCCCGTGTCCTCCACGAAGTGGTGGTAGATCCCGTCTTGACTGACGGTCTGGCACTGAAAGTCCCATTCAGCATAAAAGCTCAACGCGTGGAGAAAGTGTGTAAACAAGGCATCCGGCGTCTGGATATCGATCCGGCCCTGACCGGGAAACTGGCCCTGAAGCCGGACATGGGTCTCACGGGACTGCCAGTCGGCCTGGAACTTCAGCGGCATAGTAAGCCTCCAAGGTGTTCAAGAATCGGGCGTTGTCCTCGGGCCGTCCCACGCTGACCCGCCCAGCGCCGGGACCCACGACGTTTTCCAAATTTCGGATTTGGATGCCGTATTCGGCCAAGCGTCGGACGAGGCCCTCGATGGGACGCGGGCCCTGAAAGAGGATAAAGTTGGCCTCGGAGGGCCACACCCGCAGGCCCGGCAGGCGGGCCATCCGTTCGAGCATGGCTTGGCGTTCCCGACGGACGGCGTCGACGTAAGTCCGGAAGAGCTCAGGACGGTCTAAGACCCACAGGGCCGTGTACAGGGCCAGGCGGTTGACGTTAAAGGGCAGGCGGCGGACCTCTAAGGGCTTCAGGACAGACCGGGGCGCGACCATGAAGCCCAGACGCAGGCCGGCCATGCAGAAGCTCTTCGAGAAGCTCCGCAGGACGATCAGGCGTCCCTCCGGGTCGAACATGTCCGTCAGCGACGCCCGGGCAAAGTCGGCGTACGTCTCGTCCAAGACGACCCACGCCGCCCACCGCTCGAGCAAGTCCGCCAGCTCGGCCCGCCCGAGTAGGCACAGGCCCGACGGGTTGTGAGGGCGGTCGATGAACAGGAGGCGGTCCCGGGCCTCGAGCATGGCGTCCCAGGGGACCTCAAAGTCCGGCCCCAGGGGGATTTCGACGGCGTCCAGCTCCCAGCCCCGGGCGACCCAGGCGTAGCCCGAGAAGGCCGGTCGCCAGAAGGCGACCCGACGGTACCACAACATCAGCAGGGCGATAGCTTCGTCGGCTCCATTCGTCAGGAGGACCGACTCCGCCGGGACGCCCCAGTGCGCGGCAACCCTCGCCCGGACGAGGTCGTACAGGCCTTCGTCCGGGTACAGGTGCCATCGCTGGTCGGCGACCCAGGCCTTCGCCTCCGGGGGCAGGTCCCACGGGTTTTCATTCAGATGAAGCCGGACGACCAACGGCGACCTCCTCGTCCGAGGGCGTTTGGAAGAGACGAAGCCATCGGTGGACCTTGTCGGCCTCCATCTTGAAGCGGTGACGGCTCACGATGAGCCGGGCCGTCGTTTCGCCCAAGACGGCGACGACCCGCAGGCGGTGGGCCTGCAGGGTGCGGCCCGTCTGGCGCAGGTCGAAGATGGCGTCGGCCAGGCCGAGCGAGCAGGCGATCTCGACCGACCCCTGCATGGGGACGAACCGGACGTCGGGAACGCGGATGCGACTCCGAGCGACGTTGGGATACTTCGTAGCGATGCGACCCCCGGCCAGGTCCTCCAAGCGCTGAACGGGACTCTCCTGGGGCACGGCGACGACGAACTGGGCTCGACCGAAGCCAAAGTCTTTGAGGATCAAGACCCGTTGGCCGCTTTCAAGGACTTGGTCGTAACCGGCGATCCCCAGGTCGGCCGCCCCGAGGGCCACGCATACGGGTACATCGGCCGGCTTGAGCAAGACGACCTCGACGGGCGCGCCCGGCAGGACCCCGATGAGTTGACGCTCCTCGACGATCTCCGGCGGGACCTGGAGGCCCAACCGGCGGAGATAGGCGACCGACGGCTCAAGGAGCCGACCTTTCGAAAGGGCTAAGCGCATCATAGGGAAACTCCATCGCAAAACCCATCCCGTAAGTCGACCCGATGACGTACTCCCCGCCCCGCAAAACTTCATGGGGGAGAAAGTCCACGAAGCCTTCTACGAGCCAGCCCGTGTAATACGGAAACAGGGGGCTCATCGTGAGGTCGATGACGACGTGAGGGGCAAAACGCTCGACCCAGGCGGCCAACCGGGCCCGCTGTTCAGACGTCCCGATGCCCCATTGCTCCATCCATCGAAGGGTCTCGGCCCGTCCCCGGACGATGGTCGGGTCGACGGCCATCTCGGCTACATTCCAGGGCTCCGACGGGAGCTGGTCCTGAAGGGCCCGATGGGCGATGTCCAGCGTGAACGTGGGCGACAGGACCCGCAAGCTCTGGACGGCGACCTCCAGGAGGGTCTCCCAGGCCCGGTCGTCCGGCTCCAGGATCTCCAGGCCGACCTGGAGGAACTCCGCAATCGCCCCGCCCGGCCGGAGACGAAAAACCCGGTCGATATAGTACAGGAGTCGGGTGCCGGCCCTTCGCTCGGTCAGGGCCATCTGGACGGTCATCTCGGGCCGCAGGACGAAGACACGACCCTGACCGTCGATGACCTTGGGGGCCGATTGCCAGAGGATCCGGACGGGTCGGTCCAGGTCGTCCCAGGGGACTAAGAGGGGAAGATGCAGTTCACGAGCGCCTTGGGCCTCGAACAGGGCTCGCCACTGCGTGAAGACAGTCCTCTAAGGGGATTTGGGAAAACACCACCGCACGCCTCGCGCGTTCCATAGGGAGTCGACGAGATGAATTCTTAAGGATAGGCGACGGGATCCAAAAGTCAAGTCGGGCAGGGCCCGACCTGAACCAGCCTCATAAATCCGACGGGACCGGGATCGGACCCTCGATATCCGACCACAAACCATGGACCGCGGACCATGGACCATAGCCCCCCCTGGGCCCAAGCAGGTCTGTGATCTATGGTCTGTGGTCTATGGTCCATGCCCCATGCTCATGGCTCATGGCTGATGGCTCGTAGCTCATGGGGAATTTCCCATGAGCCATGAGCCCACATGGGTCATGGGCGACTTTCCGGGGCCGCCAGGGACGGGCGACGGCAGACACGGGGGTCGATATTTGCCAAATTTTTGTCTTTTATTTACCTCTTTTTTCTATCCTTATCCTTCCCTCCGAATATAGTTTGACAGCAGGGTACCGGGGGCCTATAATTGGGTCTGGGACGTTTTGGGAGAAAATGGGACGGCATGGAAAGGCCTCGAACGGACGTGTTTTTTCGGGGCGCCGGGTGGACCCAGTTCGATACCGCCGGCCGGATGGTCGTGCCGACCAACTTCCGCAAGCGCCTCCTAGAGCACTACGGGGCGCAGGTGTTCGTCACTCAGAGTTTCCTGCTCGAATTCCCCCATATCGTCATCTACCCCCTGCCCGTGTGGGAGACCATCGAGGCCGAAATCCGTCTCCAAACCGATATCGAGCCCCAACAAAAGATGGCCCTCATGTACCGCCTGAATACCAAGGGCGTCGAGACGGAGCTGGACGATAAGGGCCGTATCCTGATCCCGTCGGAACTGCGGGAGTATGCCCGTTTGTCGTCCCGGGTCGTCCTCGTCGGATACTTCAACACGATACAGGTCTGGAACCCAGACTTGCTGGAGGCCTTTCAGGCGCAGGTTCCCTGGACGCCCGAGCTGGTCCGGCGGATTCAGAAGATTTCGGTATAGGCGGGTCGGCCAGTGGGCCGATAGGGCGTAAAGGTAAGCCCCACGGAGGCGGCATGTTTCTGCATCAGCCGGTGTTACGGGAGAAGGTCGTCGACTACCTGCGCCCCGTCCTGGGTGAAGGTTCGGTCGTCATCGACGCGACCGTCGGCTCGGGCGGTCATGCCGAGGCCCTCCTCCGGGCCGGGGCGGGGCGTCTCATCGCCGTCGACCGGGACCCCGAGGCCCTTCAGCGGGCCCGCCAGCGGCTGGCCGAGTGGGGCGACCGGGTCACCTACGTGCACGAAGACTTTCGGCACATCCTGAAAATCGCCTTGTCGCATGCGCCCCTGGGCCTCGTCGACGCCGTCCTGGTCGACCTGGGCATCAGCATGGACCAATTGAAAGACCCGAGTCGGGGCTTCAGCTTCGAGCAGGAAGGCCCCTTAGACATGCGGATGAATCCCTGGGACGCCGAGACGGCCGAGCGGATCGTGAACCAGCGGTCCTTCGAGGAGCTCGTGCGGATCTTTCGAGAGTACGGGGAAGAGCCCCGGGCCGAGGCTGTCGCCCGGGCCATCGTGGAAGCCCGGAAGCGGGGACCCATCACGACGACGACTCAACTGGCCGAGATCGTGCGAAACGTCGTCCGCCGTCGGGGTCGGACGGACCCGGCCACGCGAGTCTTCATGGCCCTGCGGATCGCCGTCAACCGGGAGCTGGAAGGCCTGGATGTTTTCCTCGTCGACGCCTTTCACGTCCTCCGGGTCGGCGGTCGCCTGGCCGTCCTGGCGTATCACAGTCTGGAAGACCGAGTCGTCAAGCGCATCTTTCATCGGCTGGCCCTACCGTGTCGGTGTGAACCCCAGGTTGGGGTTTGTGTGTGTGAAGGTCAACCCCTTGGTAGGGTTTTGACGCCGAAGCCGGAGCGGCCGGATCGAGCGGAAGTCCGGCAGAATCCGGCGTCGCGAAGCGCTCGTCTACGGGTCATCGAGAAGTTGGCGCCCGTCCGGTTTCGGGACCTGGTGTACCGGGAGCCCAAGCCTCGGGTCTCGTGGCCTGGGGGAGTGGGTTAACAGAGCCGTTCGGTTGGTGAAAACCCGTATGGATTCGGCTTTTTCGACCCTTCGGGAGGGACGGTTTTTCAAGCTTTGGCAGATAGGCAGTTCGGCAGATGGGCAGATGGTCCCAAAAGCCCTGGGGCTGATCCTTGCCCACCCGGCTTCTATCTGCCTATCTGCCGACCTGCCCATCTGCCGGATGCCTGAAAAACCGTGCTTCCCAGGCGTTGGAAAAGGTTGTTCTGACGCCATTCTCACGGACCGAACGGCTCTGTTAAGTCGGGGTTGGGTGCTGGGCGTTCGGGCCGGGCCTGGTCGGACTCCTGAAAACCCACCCCGACACCGAACACCCGACACTGAACCCGATGGGGACGGGGAAGCGAATCCAAGGGAATCGGATGCGAGGAGGTCTGTCGTGGCGCGAACCGACCGCTTCCGGGCGAAGGACGTAGGCTGGGTGGGGGCGGGCATCGTCCTGCTGGTCATGGCGGCCTACGTTCATGTTTGGGTCTCGACCCAAATCATGCAGAAGCGCTACACCGTCCAGGCCCTGTACCAGCAACGCCAGGAGCTCCAGCAGGTTCTGGGGTCGCTGGAGGCCCAGTACCGGGAGTTGACGGCCCTGTCCCGGGTCGACCGGCTGGCGCAGGGCTATTTGCATCTCCGGCTTCTTCAGCCGACGCAGGTCTTACCCCATTCGTGGCCGAATGGGGCGGCTTCTGATCGAGCCCCGGCGTCTCGGCCCTGAGGGGTCCGATGACGGGATGGCGGCTTCGTGTACTCATCGGCTTTTTCGGGGTCTGGGCCCTCGTCCTGTGGGGCCGGCTGATCCAGGTCCAGGTCTTGGAGCGGGCAGTATGGAGTGAGCGGGCGGTCCGGCAGTATTACACGGAAGTCCACGTGTCGGTCGGCCGTGGGGTCATCACGGACCGATGGGGCTATGAGCTGGCGATGAATCGGACGGTTTACAGCCTGTATATTCGGCCCGTGGAGGTGCCGGACCTGGAGGAGACGCTGAGGGTTCTCCGGCAGTACATTCCCTTCTCGGTCGATACCGTTCGCGAGCAGGCGTCCGAGCGGCCTCACTTCGTTTGGGTGGCTCGGAAGCGTCTCGATGCGGCCAAGGCCCAGGCGATCCAGGCCCTGGACCTGGCGGGCGTTTACGTCACGCCGGAAGAGGAGCGGGTGTATCCCCAGCACCACTTGGCCGGGGCCTTGCTGGGATGGACCGGCATCGACAATCAGGGCCTGAGCGGGGTCGAATTTCAATACGATGCTTGGCTCCGGGGCGAGCGGCGGCCCGTGTCGGTCGGTCGGGACGGGCTTCAGCGGTACTTCTGGAATGACGTCGGCGTCCCGGTCGCCGGCCGGGGACCAGCCCGGTTGGAGCTGGCCCTGGACCTTCCCGCTCAGTACATGGCTGAGAAGGTCCTGGCCGAGTGGGTCCAGCGGACGGGGGCCCGACGGGGCCTGGTCTTGGCGATGGACCCCTGGACGGGCGAGGTCCTGGTCCATGCCCAGTATCCCTTCTTGGACCCGACCCAGTATGTTCGTTACCTGGACGAGCCCTGGGCCTGGAATTTCTGTGGAGGCCGGTGGACCTATGAGCCGGGTTCGACCCTCAAGCCGGCCATCGGCTTGGCGGCCTTGTGGGAAGATCCGGCGATTCGAGACCAGCAATTTTATGGAGAGCAAGGCCAGATTCAGGTCCTGGGCGTAACGATTCGGGACCACCGCCCCTTTGGATGGCTCCGGTTTGACGACGTCTTCGTTTACTCCAGCAACGTGGGTGCCATTCGGGTCGGGATGACGGTGCCGCCGGCCCGTTTATATGAACGTCTGCGGGCCTTTGGATTCGGTCGGCCCACGGGCGTGGATGCCCCGGGGGAGCGGCCGGGTCTGTTACGTCCCCCCGACCAGTGGTCCCGGGTCGACCCGGCCTATCTGGCCATCGGCCAGGGCATCGAGGTCACGCCTCTGCAGATCGTTCGTTTTTACGCCATGCTGGCCAACGGAGGCTTCGAGGTCACGCCGCGTTTGGCGCGGCGCTTCATCGACCCGATGGGCCAGACCCACGTCCTCACCCGACCGTTGGGGCCGCGTCGGATTCCGGCCGACCTGGTCCGCTCGATGACGGAGATCCTGGAGGCCGTCGTGACGCGGGGGACGGGCCAGCGGGCGCAAGTCCCGGGCCTTCGGATTGCGGGCAAGACGGGCACAGCTCAGAAGATCGGTCCGAGTGGGACCTACGAGAGCGGCCGGTACATTGCCTCCTTTGTGGGTTTTTTCCCGGTCGAGGCGCCCCGGGTCGTTCTACTGGTCATGTTAGACGAACCCGAGGGGCTTTTTTACGGGTCCGAGGTGGCGGCGCCCCTATTCCAGGTCGTGGCCCGTCTCTTAGCGACCCGATGGCGACTGGCGCCGCCGGTCGAGACGGCGGGTCCGATGCCGGTGCCGGTCCGGTGGTCGCCCGGCGTGTCGGCGGGACCGGACCGTTGGCCGGATTGGGCCGGTCGGGACTTACAGGAAGTCCTGGACTGGTCCCGTCAGGTCGGCGTTTCCATTACAATGATCGGGCAGGGTCGCCGGGTCGTCCGTCAGCTTCCCCCGGCGGGGACCCCCCTGGAAGTCCGGCACGGGATCGTATGGGTCGAACGCGTAAGCGATCGGCAGCATCTCCTCATAGAGGCGGCCGAGGCACGTAGGGATGACCGAGCCTACCCGGTACCCGTTGTCTATCCCCCTCATCCACGAGACGCTGGCCGACCTTAGCGTCGGCGGCTGGTGGCCCCCGGCGATGGAAGCCGCCCTGCATGTCACGACGGACTCTCGGCGGGTTCAGGTGGCGAGCCTCTTTGTCGCCTTACGGGGCCGCCAGACAGATGGCCACGTCTGGATTCCGGACGCCGTCCGAAGGGGCGCCGTCGGGGTCGTCGGGGAGGACCCCACGTGGGTCGAGTGGTTTCGGACCCAAGCCCCTTCGATCCCCTATTGGGTCGTCCGGGCGGCTCGACCGGCGGCCGCCCGACTCACGCGAGTCCTCTACGGGCCGGCCCTGGACCGCCTGGTCGTGATGGCCGTGACCGGCACGAAGGGCAAGACGACGACCGTCCACTGGGTCCAGGACGCCCTCCGTCGGCTGGGCGTGCCCTGTGCCCGGGTCGGGACGCTGGGGATGGACCCCGACGTCGGCCTCTGGACCGGCTTGACGACTCCAGAGGCACCCGACCTGGGCGAGTATGCTCATCACTTGGTCCGTCAAGGCATTTCCCACATGGCTATCGAGGCGTCTTCCATCGGCCTGGACCAGTACCGGATCGACGGTCTCCGGGTGACGGTGGCGGCCTTTACGAACCTGGGCCACGACCATTTGGATTATCACGGAGACATGGAGGCCTACTATCGGGCCAAGCTTCGGCTCTTTGATGAGGACTACTGGGGCCTTCGGCATGTCGTCCTTCATACGGACGACCCCTTCGGGCGGGCGATCCTCCGGGACCGGGCTTTCCGTCGAGCGACTGTAGTGACTGTCGGGACGTGCGGAGATCCGACGACGGCGTGTGAGCATACGATCCACGGTGTCGTCCGGTCCAGCGGTCTCTGGGGTGCCCGGGGCGTGCTTTGGGGGCCCGGTCTGGAGAAGCCCCTGGAGTGGTCGATCCGCTTGAGCGGGTCGTACAACATATCGAATTTCCTGGTCGCCTGGGCGATGGCGGCCAGCGTCCTGCCGGCCGACCGTTGGCCCGACCTCGTGGAGGCGATGGCGGCCTTCTCGGGTGCCCCGGGTCGGATGGAACGTCTGGAGTTCCCCGACGGCCGGGTCGTCGTCATCGACTATGCCCACACGCCCGAGTCGCTGGAGCTGGTCCTCCAGCACCTGCGACCGCAGGTCCCGGGTCGGCTGATCGTCCTGTTCGGATGCGGCGGGGAACGGGACGTCACCAAACGCCCCCGGATGGGAGCCGTCGCCGCCCGCTACGCCGACTTCGTCATCCTGACCGACGACAACCCCCGCCGGGAGGACCCCCAGCGCATCGTGGCCGACATCGAGGCCGGCCTCCGGGCTGTCCCGGGGGCACCGCCCTGGTCGGTCATCCACGATCGACGGACGGCCGTCCACACGGGGCTGGCCATGCTACGACCGGGGGACTGCTTGCTCTTAGCGGGAAAGGGGCACGAGGACTACCAGATTTATGGGACGACCAAGGTCTCCTACTCGGACCGGCAGACGGTCCTCGAGTGGATGATCGACCATGTGGAGACTCGGTGAGATCGCCGCCTTCACGGGCGGCTCTGTCCAGCAGGGCGACCCCTTGCAGGCCGTGACGGCCGTTCATATCGACAGTCGCCAGTGCACGGCCGGTAGCCTGTTCGTGGCGCTCCGGGGTCGTCACGACGACGGGCATCGGTTCGTCGCCGACGCCGTCCAGCGGGGGGCCGCGGCCGTCTTGGTCGAGCGGGCCGTCGAGGTCCCCTCGCACGTCGGGGTCGTCCGGGTCCCGGCCACCTGGACGGCCCTGTTCCGGTGGGCCGCCGCCGTCCGGGACCGACTCTCGGCTCGGGTCATCGCCGTCACCGGGAGTATGGGGAAGACGACGACGAAGGAGCTCATCGGTCATCTGGCCCGTCAGGTTGCCCCGACCTTTGTATCACCGGGGAACTGGAATAGCATCACGGGCGTGCCGCTCTCGCTGATCAACTACGGGCGTGGCCGGGCCTACGCCTGGTGGGTCCAGGAAGTCGGCATCAACCAGCGGGGGGAAATGGCCCGGATCGCCGCTCTCCTCCGACCTCACTATCCGGTCGTCCTGAACGTCGGGCCCGTCCATCTGGAGGCCTTCGAGACGGTCGAGACGGTGGCCGATGAGAAGACGGACCTCGTGCGCTTTATGGTCCCCGGCGGGGCGATCCTTATCCCGGGCGACGTCCCGCTCTTGCGGGACTGGGTCGCCCCGAAGAACCTCTGGGACGCCCCGGTGTGGACCTTCGGGGAGACCGACGGAGACGTGCGACTCCTCGGGGCGACGCCCACGCCGACGGGCGTGACCGTCGAGGTCGGCTTCTACCGGGACGGGGCCCTCGAAGACTGCTGGACGCTGACCGCGCCCATCCCCCAGCCTTGGAATGCGCGGAACCTCCTGCCGGCCGTCGGACTCGCCCGGGCGTTATTCTGTATGGACCGCGACGCCGTCGCGGTGGCCTTGGCCGACTTTCGTCCCCCGGCCCACCGAGGGGAAGTCTATCGGTGGAAGCAGGGCTGGACGCTGTTGGACGACAGCTATAACGCCAACCCGGTCGCCATGGTCCAGGCCGTCCGGTGGCTCGCCGGGTGGCCCGCCCGACGGCGGGGGGCCATCGTCGGCGACATGCTCGAGCTGGGTCCCGACGAGGTGGCCTGGCACCGGCGGCTGGCCGAGATAGTCGACTGGTCGGCCGTCGACGTCGTCGTCACCGTGGGGCCTCGCATGGCGGCTTTGGCCGACGAGCTCCGGTCCCGGGGCATCCGGGCCGAGGTCCTGCACTTTACGACCGTCGAGGACGTCCTTCCGTGGTGGGCTCAAGCCTGGCGGCCGGGGGACGTATGGCTCCTGAAGGCGTCCCACGCCATGGGGTTTGAGCGCTTGGTCGAGTGGGCCCGCACGCAGTTTGAGGTCGAGGAAGACCCCCATGTTGTACCTCCTGTTTGAACTCCTCCGTCCCTGGTGGGACACCTTACGGGTGTTCCGCTACGTGACCGTCCGGACGGCCCTGGCCATCGTCACGGCCATGGTCATCAGTTTCCTGTTGGGCCCCCCGCTGATCCGGCGTCTGCGTCAGTGGCAGTGGGGCCAGTACATCCGGGAAGAGGGTCCGAAGCACCATCAACAGAAGGCGGGGACGCCCACGATGGGCGGCCTTTTGGTCATCCTGGCCGTCTCAGTGGCCGTCCTCCTGTGGGCAGACCTGGCCGAACCCTACCCCTGGATCGCCCTGTTTACGCTGTGGAGTTTCGGCGCCCTGGGCTTCTGGGACGACTGGGCGAAGCTCCGAAAGCGGCGGAACCTGGGGCTGACGGGCCGTGGGAAATTGCTCGCCCAGACGGCCATCATCCTGGTCGTCGGCTTAGCCCTGATGTACTTGCGGCATCGAGGCATGTTCTCGACCGAGGTGTGGTTCCCCTTTCTGAAGTGGCTCCACCCGGACCTGGGTTGGTGGTACCTGGCCTTTTTGTGGCTTGTCTTGGCTGGAGCCTCCAACGCCGTGAATTTGACGGACGGCCTGGACGGGCTGGCCATCGGGTCCGTCCTCTTTGCGTCGGCGGCCTTGACGGGCTTCGCTTACGTCGCCGGCCATCGGGTCTTTGCGGGGTACCTGAACATCTTGCACGTGCCCCAGGCGGCTGAGGTCGTCATCTTCGGCGGGGCCCTGATGGGGGCCAGTATCGGATTCCTGTGGTTTAATGCCCACCCAGCCGAGGTGTTCATGGGGGATGTGGGCGCTCTGTCGTTGGGGGCATCGCTGGGCATCCTGAGCGTCCTGATCAAGCAGGAGCTGGTCCTGGTGATGGTCGGCGGCTTGTTTGTCCTCGAAGCCCTATCGGTCATCCTGCAGGTCGTTTCCTTTCGGCTCCGGGGCCGGCGCATCTTTCGGATGGCCCCGCTTCATCACCACTTCGAGCTCCTGGGGTGGCCGGAGAGCAAGGTCGTCGTCCGGTTCTGGATCCTCGCCTTTCTGTTTGCCCTGCTGAGCCTGACGACCTTGAAGCTCCGATGACGTAATGGCGGGACGGGCATGCAAAATCGGGTCTCAGACCCCGGGGGCCGAGGCCATTCGGCAGTTCGGGCGTTCGGGAATTCGGCCATCGGGCAGGTCGGCCGGCAGGCCGATGGGCATTTTCATCCCAGCCCCGCTCGTTGGCGCGGGGTCGCGAGATATACATCGGGTACGCTTCCGGCGACCGAACACCCCATACCGAACGCCGAGTACCGGGGTTGAGGATAGGCTCTATGGTTGTAGCAGGGGAAGCGACGACTCCGGTCGCAGTCCCGGGTCCCGGCGTCTCGACGCTCCGGGACCTCCTCGACGACCGGCGGGTTCTCGTCCTGGGCTTTGGCGTCTCGGGTCAGGCGGCGCTCGACCTCATCCGGGAGGTCGCCCGGCCGGCGGCCCTGGCCGTCGCCGACGAGGGCGACCCGGCGGCGTGGGACGCCGACCGGCGGTCCTGCTGGCAGGCCCTGGCGGCCGCCGGCGTCGAGACGTATGCCCGGCCGGCGGACGCCGCCTTCGTGGACGCCTGGGACTGCCTCGTCGTGTCGCCCGGCTTTCGGCCCTGGCATCCATGGCTCGATCGGGCCCGAGCACGGGGTAAGGCGGTCCTCCCGGAATTCGAGCTCGGCTACATGGTCGCCCCGCCGGGGACGTGGATCGGCATCACCGGCACGAACGGCAAGACGACGACGACCCGGTGGGTCGGCCAGGTCCTGACCGAGGCGGGGCTCCCGACGGTCGTCGGGGGCAACATCGGCGAGCCTGTCTCCCGACTCGTGCGCCACGCTCGGCCGGGGAGTTATTACGTCCTCGAGTTGAGTAGCTTCCAGCTTCATGGCTCGCACATTTTTCGGCCCGACGTGGCCGTCTTACTGAACGTCGACCAGGACCACCTGGACTGGCATGGGTCGGTCGCCGACTACGTGGCCGCCAAGCTTCGGCTTTTTGAGCGTCAGCGACCCGACGACTGGGCTATCGTTAACGGCGACGAGCGGCACCTCTGGGAGGCTTATCGGTCCATTCCGGCCCGGCTGTTGAGCTTTGGCCTCTCCGGGCGGTGGTACCCGGGCGCCGGCGTCCAGGGCGACTGGCTCCTGCTCTGGTGGGGCCGGACCTACCCCATCGGCCCGGTCGGGCTTTTGCCGACCCCGTGGCCCTTCATGGTGGCGAACCTCCTGGCCGTCGTCCTGACCGGTGTGGCGCTCCGCCTGACACTGCCTCAGGTCCGGACGAGCATTCGCCGTTTGACGGCGCCGCCCCATCGGCTCGAGTGGGTCGCCCGCATCCGGGACGTGGACTTTTACGATGACTCGAAGGCGACCAACGTGCACGCCGTCCGGTGGGCCCTGACCAGCATGACTCGCCCCGTCGTCCTGATCGCCGGCGGCCAGGCCAAGGGCCAGGACGTGCGGCCCCTCCGACCCCTCTTGGCCGAGAAGGCTCGGGCCGTCGTCCTGATCGGTGAGGACCGGGCCCAAATCCGGTCGGCGTGGGCCGGGGCCGGCGTACCGATGGTCGAGGCCGCTGACATGGAAGAAGCCGTGCAGGTCGCCTTCACGATGGCCCGGCCCGGCGATGCCGTGCTGTTGTCGCCGGCCTGTGCCAGTTTCGACATGTTCCAGGGCTACGCTCATCGGGGCGACGTCTTCCGAAAGGCCGTCTTGGACCTGAAGCGCACGCTCGAGGAGTCGACTGCATGAAGGGCTGGATGAGGATTTCGACGGGCATCCTGGTCGTGTGGGGTCTCCTCTCGGGCATCGGTCTCCTGATGGGCGGGAGCGCCCCTGTCTTGATCGCGCAGGAACGGTTCGGCGACCCCCTGTTCTTTCTGAAGCGGCAGGTCCTTTACACGTTGGTCGGGGCCGGCGCTCTGCTCCTGGCGGCCCGGGTCCCCTACAACTTCTGGGTCTATCCGTCGGTAGCTCGGGCCTTCTTTTTCGTCTGCCCGGCCCTCCTCATCGCCGTCTTCTGGCTCCCGCCGGTCCGGGGTGTCCACCGCTGGATTCGGTGGGGACCCCTCCTATCGTTTCAGCCGTCCGAGTTGGCCAAGCTGGGCATCATCGTCTACATCGCCTTTTTGGTCCACCGGCAGGGCCGCCAGGCCTTTCAGGACCGTCTCAGCCAGGTGGCCTACGCCGGTCTCGTGACGGCTCTCTGGGCCGTCCTGATCGTGCGGGAGCCGGACTTGGGCAATGCCCTGATCCTCCTCTGCATCGCCGGGAGCATGGTCTTCATCGGCCAGGTGTCTCTCCGGCAGATGGTCCTGGGAGCGGCCGTGGCGGCGGCCGTCATCGGCCTGGCGTTCCTCCTGTGGGTCGACGTGCCCCGTCACTGGAAGGACCGAGTCCTGGCGTTCCTGGACCTGGAGGCCCATGCGCAGACGACGGGCTACCAACAGCGGCAGGCCCTCATCGCCTTAGGGCACGGCGGCTTGTGGGGCACGGGGTACGGCCGGAGCCTGCAGAAGCTCTACTACCTGCCCGAGCCCCATAACGACTACGTGTTCGCCATTCTCGGGGAAGAACTCGGCCTGCCGGCGACCCTCTTGGTCGTGGCACTGTATGGCGCCTACTTTGGGCTGGGCCTGACGGCGGCCCGGCGGGCTCGGCTCCCGGCCGGTCGGGTCATGGCCGTCGGAATCGCCGTATGGATCTGTTTTCAGGCCTTCTTGAACATCACGGTATCGGTCGGCCTGGTGCCGCCGAAGGGGACGGTCCTGCCCTTTGTATCGTACGGCGGCACGGCGTATCTGCTGTATTCGCTGGCGACGGGGATCCTGATCAGCATCGCCGAGGACCACGTGCGGTTGGGGACGACAGATTGATGTAGCATGTGAGATAGGATTGCGAATTGCGCATCGGCAAAGGATGCGGAATCCAAGCCCCGCTCGCTGGAGCGGGGTCAGGTGGACATGGGATGTGGACTCCTGTCCTCGTGGCCTTCTCACCGTCTGTCTTCTCGGGCTCTAACCATCTGCCCACCTGCCGACCTGCCCAATGCCTTACTGCCCATTCGGATAGGCCCATGCGCATCGTCCTGACGGGCGGCGGAAGCGGCGGCCACCTGTACCCCCTGGTCGCCTTGGGCGAGGAAGCCCGGCGGCGGTACGCCGGCCTGCGTTGTCTCTACGTGGGCTCCCGCTACGGCGTGGAGGCTCGCCGGCGCCTCCCGGACGATTGGGAGGTCTGCCTCCTGCCGGTCCGGGGCCTGCGGGGGAAGCGGCCCGTCGAGGCGTTCCGAGCGGGCCTGGGGCTCGGGCAGAGCCTCTGGGTAGCCTATCGGCGCCTGCGTCGGTGGAGGCCGGACGTCGTCGTCAGCTCGGGCGGCTATGCGGGCGTCGCCGCCGCCGTGGCGGCTCGATGGCTGGGCGTGCCGGTCTTTCTCCACGAGCAGAACGTGGCGCCCGGCTGGGCGACCCGGTGGATCAGTCGGTGGGCTCGGGGCCTGGCCCTGACCTATCCCGTCGGGGGGCGCTGGCGGTGTCCCGTGGAGACGGTCGGCAATCCGGTCCGGCGGGAGTTCTTTGAGCTTCCGTGGGAGCGGCCGCCGTGGCCGCCCTTTCGGGTCCTCGTCGTCGGCGGCAGTCAGGGTTCGCGCTTTCTGAACGCCGTCGCCCCGGTAGCCTTAGCACAAGTTCGGCGACTCGGCTGTGAAGTCGAGGTCGTGCACCAGGCGGGACCCCACGAGGTAGAGGTCGTGCAGGCCCGGTATCGGGCGGCCGGCATTCCGGCCCGGGTCGCCGACTTTTTGGACCCGATCGGGCCCCATTACGCCTGGGCGCACGTCGTGGTCTGTCGGGCCGGGAGCACGACGCTGGCCGAGGTCGCGGCGGCTCGGATGGCGGCTGTCCTCGTGCCCCTGGAGGGCGTCGCCGGAGACCACCAGCGGGCGAATGCCCAGTACTGGGCCGACCGGGGCGCGGCCCTGGTCTTTCGACAAACGATGGCCCCGGCCGACTTGGCCCGCCTTTTGATCGAGTTGTATAATCGACCTGACCGGTGGCGGGAAGTCCGGGAGCAGGCCGGGCGCTTGGCCTGGCCTCACGCGGCCAGGGCCTTTTGGGAGTGGGTCGAATCCCTTCACCCCTCTTTGTCTCAGACGCTCACGTCTCCCGTGGGGTAAGACGATGTTCGTACCGAAGCCCACGTGTATCCACATGGTCGGCATCGGCGGCACGGGCATGAGCGGGATCGCCGAACTCCTCCTGAACATGGGATATCGGGTGCAGGGTTCGGACCTGGCGGCGTCCCCGGTCCTGGAGCGCTTGGAGCGTTTCGGGGCCCGGGTTTTCATCGGGCACCGGCCCGAGCACGTCGAAGGCGCCGACGTGGTCGTCATCTCGTCGGCCATTCGAGACGACAATCCCGAGGTCCTGGAGGCCCGGCGACGGGGCATTCCCGTGATCCATCGCGTCGAAATGCTCACGGAGCTCATGCGCCTGAAGCAGGGCATCGCCATCGCCGGGGCGCACGGGAAGACGACGACGACCTCGATGATCGGGATGGTCCTGGCCGACGCGGGCCTGGACCCGACGATGGTCATCGGGGGTCGACTGAAGGCCCTGGGGACGAATGCCTACCTGGGGAAGGGTTCCTGGATCGTCGTCGAGAGCGACGAGAGCGACGGTTCGTTTTTGCGACTGACGCCCATCATCGCCGTCGTGACGAACATCGACCGGGAGCACCTGGACCGATACGGTCATTTCGACGCCTTGAAGGACGCCTTCGTGCAGTTTTGCAACCAAGTCCCTTTCTACGGGGCGGCCATCGTCTGTCTGGAGGACCCTCAGGTCCAGAGCATCCTGTTTCGGCTGAAGCGGCGGGTCATCACGTACGGCCTGAACCCGCAGAGTCATTACTGGGCCGACGACGTGCGGCTGGACGGCTGGCAGGTCCACTTTCGGGTCCACGGCGAGGGCGAGGACCGGGCCTTGCGACTGAGCATCCCGGGGGCGCACAACGTACTGAACGCCCTGGCGGCCGTCGCCACGGCCCGCTTCATCGGCATCCCCTGGGACCGCATCGAGGAGAGCCTGGCCCGGTTCACGGGCGTCGAGCGGCGCTTTCAGCTGAAGGCCCAGGTCGACGACGTGTGGGTCGTCGACGACTATGCCCACCATCCGACGGAGATCGTGCGGACGCTGGAGACGGCCCGGGGCTTTCACCGCCGCCTGGTCGTCGTCTTCCAGCCCCACCGCTACTCACGCGTCTCTTTCCTGTGGGACGACTTCGCCCGATGCTTTTACCTGGCCGACGTCCTCCTCGTCCTGCCGATTTACCCGGCCGGCGAGGACCCGATTCCCGGCGTCGACGCCGAGCGTCTGGCCGAGGACATCCATCAGAGCGGGCATCGGGCCGTGACGTACTGCGATTCCCTCGAGCAGGCCGTCGAGGTCCTGGTCTCGACGGTCCAGCCCGGCGACCTGGTCTTGACCCTCGGGGCCGGCCATGTGTATCGGGTCGGGGAAGCCCTGGCCCGACGTCTGGAAGGAGGACGGCTCGATGTTTGAGCACCTCCAGGATGAGGTCCGGCGTCACCGGTGGCTGGCTCGAACCGACGTCCCGGTGGCCCCGTGGACGACCCTGCGAATCGGCGGCGTCGCTCCATGGGTCCTGTGGCCCCGGGACCTGGAAGAGGCCGTCGCCATCTTAGAGACTCTCACTCGTCGGGACATCCCTTGGCGGGTCCTGGGCGGGGGCTCCAACGTCCTCGTCCCGGATACGGGCGTCCTGCCCTGGGTCATCGTGAAGCTGGACCGCCTCCGCCCGGTCCGGGCGGCGGACGGTGTCGTGCGGGCCGGCGCCGGCGTCCCGGCCCCGAAGCTGTGCATGTGGGCGGCCCGGCGAGGCTTCGGCGGCCTCGAGTTCATGTCGGGCATCCCGGGCCAGGTCGGCGGCCTTGTGTGGATGAACGCCGGCGCCTTCGGCCGGTCCGTCGCCGACGTCTTGGCGGCCGTATGGGTCTGGGAGCCGGGCCAGGCGACGGCGACGCGGGTCACGCCGGCGCCGGCTGAATTCGGTTACCGGAAGAGCCCCTTCCAGGCGCGACGGAGCGTCATCCTGCAGGCCGACTTTCGCGTCGAAGCCCAGTCGCCCGAGACGATCCGGACCGCCTTACAGGAAATGAAGCGGTACCGTCTGCAAACCCAGCCCTTACAGGACAAGAGCGCCGGTTGCGCTTTCAAGAATCCTCCGGAGGGGCCCGGCTCGGCCGGTCAACTGATCGAACGGGCCGGCTTGAAGGGCTACCGGGTCGGTGGGGCGATGATTTCGCCCAAACATGCGAACTTCATCGTCAACACGGGGTCGGCCACGTGGTCGGACGTGGTCCGACTCATCGAATACGCCCGGTCGAGGGTGTGGGAGCAGTTTCACGTATGGCTCGAACCCGAAATCGAAATCTGGCGACTGACCCGGCCAGGCGGGGCGAGCGGCCCCGTCGTCTGAGGTCCGGGCGGTTCTGGGGACACGTCGCCCTGTGGCTCCTGATGGGTGCCACCGTCGGGGCGATGCTGTATGGCCTGGCAGTCGGTCGAGTCCGGTCGGTCATATGGCACGGGGCCCACTACCTGGACGTCTCGAAACTTCGGGCGAACCTCGAGTGGACGGTCGTGGGCCAGCCGATGATGGCCGTATCGACCCGGGCGATCACCGAATCCCTCCGACGGGTCCCGGTCGTCCGGCATGTCGTCGTGCGCAAGCAATGGCCGGACACGATTCACGTCTTCATCGTCGAGCGGAAGCCCTTCGCCGTCCTCCAAGACGCTACGGGCGTGCGGCTCGTGGACGCCGAAGGCGTTCCCTTCCTGTGGTTCCAGGGCGACCTCAACGACCCGGCGTGGCGTCCCCTGATCATCTATAATGGGGTCGGTCGGCCGGACGTTCGATTTTATCCGGTTCGGGCGGTCGTCGAGGTCTTACGCCGGGACCACGCGTGGCTCCTCGACCAGACGCTCTGGCTCCGATGGGGACCTGAGATGGCTTTAGAACTCAGCCAACCCCGGACCCGCATCCTGCTGACGGACGACTGCGGGCCGGACGTCGAGCGATGTCGCCGGTGGTATCGCCGGCGATTGCAAGAACTCCGCGCGCAGTGGGACGAACAGGTCCTGCCGCAAGTCCTTCGGGAACGGAAGGAAATCGACCTTCGGTTCGACGGCTACATCTACCTTCGCCCGCTTAGGGACGGCTCATGATCGTCGGCGCCCTGGATATCGGCTCACACAAAGTCTGTTGCGTGATCGCCCGCATTACCTGGGATAAGAAGGACGCTCCCGTCGTCGAGGTCCTGGGCGCTTCCAAACAGACGAGCGCTGGCGTCGAGAACGGGCGTATCGTGGACCTCCAGCCCCTCGTGAAGGTCCTGCGGGAGACGGTCCTGGAAGCCTCCAAGATGGCCGGCGTCCGATTGAACGAGGTATACATCAATGTCAACGGCGAGTTCGTGACTTGCTTTAACGTCAAGGGGATCATCACGCTGACGCCGACGGGCCAGGCCCAGCCCATTCGGCGGCCCGACGTCGAGCGGGTCCGGGAGAGCGCCCTCCACAGCCTGAGCCTGCCGTCGGGGCAGGTCATCCTCCACATGCTGGCCCAGCAGTTCATCGTCGACAGCATGCCCGGCGTGCGTAACCCCGTCGACATGGAGGGGACCAAGCTGGAGGCCGACTTTCACGTCGTGACAGTCCCCCAGACGGTCCTCAACAACGTGAACCGGTGCGTGGAAATGGCCGGCTTACGGGCGCTCCGGTACTTCCTGACGCCCCTGGCGTCGGCGTACAGCGTCACCAACGACTTCGAGCGGGAGCAGGGCGTCCTGGTCGTGGACATCGGGGCCGGGACGACGGGTTTCGTCGTCATCAAAAACGAGAGCCTCTACCACTCGTACATCCTGCCCCTGGGCGGTCATCAGTTCACCCTGGACGTGGCCAGCGTGCTCGACACGCCGCCCCACGAGGCGGAACGCCTCAAGCGTCTGGTCGGGGCCGTCTACGAAGCGCCGTCGCCGCCGGGCGAGCCGACCGGCGAGGACAAACCCGACACGGAGATGGTGGCCGTGCCGTCGCTCCAGCCCCGGTCCTCGCCCCAGCTGGTCCCGCGACGTCGGATCGCCGAGATCCTGGAGGCCCGGGCCGAGGAGCTCCTGTATCTCATCCGCCAGCACCTGGAGCATGTCCGGATGATCGACCTCGTCCAGCGGGTCGTCCTGACGGGCGGCGGCGCTCTGCTGGGCGGCCTCGACCGGGTCGCACGCGCCGTGTTTGAAATGCCCGTTCGCGTCGGCTATCCTATAAATATCGAGGGCCTCCGAGACGTCGTGAACTCGCCGGTCTACGCCGTCGCCTGCGGGATCGTCCATCTGGTAGCGCAGGACGACGAATGGCGTTCCCGCCTGCAGCGGAGGGTCGGTATCCTCAAGCGTCTGTGGCAGTGGGTCCGTAATATGGTGCCCTGAAAGGCGGCGCTCCGGCCTTTTCCCAGGAGAGACGTCGGGGCGTCCGACCTGCAACCCATGGAACCCCTAAACCTCCCTCGCAGGCTTCCCCGCCGGGAGGCCCCAGGGAAGGACCCCTGAAGGAGTTCGGCATGACGAACCTGCACGGGTTTTTCGGACCCGGCGAGCGGACGCCGAGGATCATCCCCGAGGTCGAGGAGACGTCGGCCTTCATCCCGGTCATCCGGGTGTTGGGCATCGGCGGGGCCGGCGGGAACGCCTTGAACCGCATGATCGAACGGGGCCTCCAGGGCGTCGAGTTCGTGGCCATCAATACGGACGCCCAGGACCTCCAGAAGTCCCTGGCGCCTGTCAAGATCCAGATCGGCCACCGCCTCACGAAGGGCCTCGGTGCCGGGGGGAGCCCCAAGGCCGGCGAGACGGCCGCCCTCGAGGACATCGAGCGCATCCGGGAGGTCATCGCCGGGGCGCAGATGATCTTCCTGACGGCGGGCCTGGGCGGCGGGACCGGGAGCGGCGCCACGCCCGTCATCGCCCAAGAGATCCGCAAGACGTTTCCCGAGACCCTCCTCGTCGCCGTCGTCACCCTGCCCTTTTACTTCGAGGGACCCATCCGCCAGCGTAACGCTCAAGTCGCCTTGGCCCAACTCAAGAGGAAGGTCGACGCCTACATCGTGATCCCGAATCAGAACATCGTCCAGATCGCCGACCCGGACCTGCCTCTGGCCGAGGCCTTTTGGATGGCCGACGAGATCCTCTATCGGGCCGTCGAGGGCCTGACGGATATGATCGTCCGACCCGGTGAGATCAACCTGGACTTTGCCGACGTCTACAACGTCCTGAAGGACCAGGGCCGGGCCGTCTTCGGGTCCGGTTACGCCGAAGGCCCCGACCGGGCGATGAAGGCCGTCGAAACGGCCCTGCACTGCCCTCTCCTGGAGAATACTTCCGTCAAAGACGCCCGCAACGTCTTGGTCCACATCACCGGCAACCGCATTACCCTCCGGGAAGTCGAGACGGCCTGCAGTTATATTTACGAATTCCTGCATCCTGAGCACTCCCACATGTACTTCGGATACTCGACCCGTAACGATTCGGCCGGCATGCGGGTCACGATGATCGTCTCGGGCTTTCCCAATGAACCGCCGACGGAGAAGGAGGAGACCAAGGGCGTCGGGGTAGCGACCGAACCCATCGTCGCCACGACTCGACGGACGGCTTCCTACTATGACGGCCGCACGCCGACCCCGACCCGCCTCGAGCGGGCGTTCGAGGAGCCCACGCCCGAATCGCCCCTGGAGATCGACCCCGAGGCCCTTCGCCGACCGGCCATCGAGCGAAAACAGCCCCGATACGTGTTCCCCGGTTTTCGTCCACGCAAGAAGGACGAGGAGTAACGGGTGCCGGGTTGCCGGGTCCCGGCTCCAAGGGAACTCCGGAGGACGGACCGGTGGCCCGGTACCCGAGACCTGAGACCGAGGTAGCATGGCCTGCGTACTCGTCTTATGCGGCGGTCGATCGGCCGAGCATGAGATCAGCCTGCTGTCGGCAGCCTTCATCACGGAGACCCTGGCCCGACGGCACACGTGCCACGTCGTCTACATCCGACGGGACGGCGCGTGGCACTACGTCCCCCCGCCCTACCCGGCCGAGGCCTTCCCGGCCTTTCCGGAACGCGCCGGCGAGTGGCCGACCGCCTTCGTCTGGCGACGGGGCGACGGCGTATGGGTCTGCGACGCGACCTCCGGCCGGCCCTACGCGCCCGTCGACGTCGTGTTTCCGGCCCTCCACGGGCCTTACGGCGAAGACGGGACCGTCCAGGGCCTCCTGGACCTGCTCGACGTCCCCTACGTCGGGGCCGGCGTCCTGGGGTCGGCCGTCGGGATGGACAAGCTCTCGGCGAAACGCATCCTTCAAGCCGTCGGCCTCCCCGTCGTCCGATTTGTCGCCGTCGACCGCCGGGATTGGTCCCATCGGCCGGAGGCCATCCAGCAAGACATCCGCGAACGCCTCCCCCTGCCCGTCTTCGTCAAGCCCAGCAACCTGGGGTCGTCGATCGGCATCACGCGCGTAGATGACTGGAGTTGCCTGGCGACGGCCGTCGAGACGGCCTTTCAATACGACGACACCGTCCTCGTCGAGGAGGGCCTCGTCCCCGTCCGGGAGGTCGAGTGTAGCGTCCTGGACGGCGACCCGCCGGTCAGCTCCGTCGTCGGGGAAATCACCTATCGGCGTCCCTTCTACGACTACATCGCCAAGTACCACGACGAAGAAGGCACCCGCCTGCACATCCCCGCCGACCTGCCCCCGGACGTCGCCGACCGGGTCCGCCGGATGGCCGTCGAGGCCTTCCTGGCCCTGCGATGCCAGGGCATGGCCCGGGTCGACTTCTTCCTGCACCCCACGCGGGGTCTGTTCATCGACGAGATCAACACGATCCCGGGCTTCACGCGGTACAGCATGTACCACCGCCTGTGGGCGGCGACGGGCCTCCCGGCCGACGAGCTCCTGGAACGGCTCCTGACATTGGCCTTCGAACGCCACCGACGCCGCCGGTCCCTGAAGCTGACGCCTTGAAGAAGCTATCGGCCGGCGGACAGGCGGGGACCATCCCAACGGACCCCGCCCGGGCACGCGGGCTTTGGATAAGCCTGACCCCGCTCTAACGAGCGGGGCTTGGATAAAAACGGCCCATCGGCCGAATTCCCCGACTGCCGAACTCCCGAATTCCCGGTCCCGGGTCCCGGGACCGTGTTCCCCTTGCGTCTCGCGTCCTGCACCCTGCATCCTGTATTCGCCATGACGGACGTCGAAGCCGGCACGTTGTACCTGGTCGCCACGCCCATCGGGCATCTGCAGGACATCACCCTGCGGGCCCTGGCGGTCCTCCGGGCGGTGGACGCCGTCCTCTGTGAGGATACCCGGCGGACGCGCATCCTCCTGCAGGCCCACGGGATTCGGAATCGCCTCGTCAGTTTTCACGCCCACAACGAGGCCCGCCGTATCCCCCAGGTCCTCCGCCGACTCCGGGCCGGGGCCGCCCTGGCCTTGGTCAGCGACGCCGGCATGCCCGGCCTGTCAGACCCCGGCGAGCGGCTCGTGCGGGCCGTCTGGGACGCCGGCGGCCGGGTCCGGGTCGTGCCGGGACCGTCGGCCATCGTGGCGGCCCTGGCGATGGCGGGCCTGCCGACTCAGCCCTTCGTCTTCTGGGGCTTCCTGCCCCGCCGGGAAGCCGACCAAATTCGGCTCTTCGAACGGTGGGCCCACTGGCCGGCGACCCACATGGCCTTCGAGACCGGCCGCCGACTTTTAAAGACCCTCGAGCGCCTGCACGCCTGGCGGCCCGAGCAGGCCGTATGCCTGATCAAGGAGCTCACGAAGGTCCACGAGCGGCGGTACCTCGACACGCCGGGGCGGCTGACCGACCACTTTCGGGCGAACCCCGACGAGACGGCCGGCGAGTGGGTCCTCTTAGTCCATGTCGCCGAGCCGACCGGGAAGGTCCCAGAAGTCGAGGCGGCTCGCATCGAGGCGGACCTCCCGGCGATGTATCGGGACCTCGTGACGGCGGGTCTGAAGCCCCGGGCGGCCGTGCGGCTTCTGGCCCGCTGGACGGGCCAGCCGGCCAACGTCCTGTACAGGCGGGTCCGTGGGACGCAGGTGGGCCGGTCGGCCGATGGGTAGATCGGTACCCATCCTCCTGTTCAGGGTGGACAGCGGATGGAGCCCTATCTCCCTACAGCTCCCGCAGGGCTCGGACGACGGACCATCGGGCGGCCCGCCAGGCCGGCGGCAGGCCGCCCAGGAAACCGATGCCGAGGGCAAAGAAAAAGCCCTCGAAAGCAAGACGGGGCGTCAGCCGAAACGCAAAGCTGAGATGGGAAAAGGTCTGCCAGTTAATGGTCGAGGTCGTCCAGCCGTTCAGGGGAAGCACCAAGAGGAGGCCGGCCAGACCGCCCATGGCGGCGATGAGGAGGGCCTCCAGCAAGAATGCGCCCAGGATGCTCGGAGTTCCGAACCCCAAGGCCCGCAGGACGGCGACCTCCCGCACCCGGGCCGACAGGGCCGAGTACATCGTGTTGAGTCCGGCAAAGACGGCCCCGATGCCCATGATGAAGGCGACCAGCGTGCCCAAGACCTCGATCATGCGGGCGACGGCCTGAGAGTTTTTCCGGTAGTAGTCGATTTCTCGCTCCACCTGGACCCGCAGACGGGGGTCGGCCGTCAGGGCGTCCTTAAAGGTCAGAAAAGCGTCCGGCGAGGCCAATCGAGCCGTAACGGACTGAAAGACCTGGGCGGGTCGTTGGAACGCCTGATTCAGCAAGGCGGCGTCGCACCAAATCTCGGAGTCGAAGGCCGTCCCGCCGGCGTCGAAGATACCGACGACCTTCCAGGTCGTGCCCCCGAACTGAAGGGTACCGCCCAGTTCGGTCCCCTGATACGTTCGGGCCGCGTATTTTCCGACGACGACCTCGGCCAATCCTGGGGTGAACGCACGTCCGGCCACGATACGGACGTCCGGCCGGACGGCCCAAACCCGAGACGATACGCCTCGAACCTGGACGTTCGCGTCTGTCCCGGTTTGTCGTAAGGGGCGGGCGATGATGACGAGGACTTCTGGACTTACCTGGGGTCCTCGGTCGTCCCGGGCGATACCCGGAGCGTCCTGGACGATGCGGACCTCTTCGATCGACAGGGCGCTCTCGACTTCGGCCGTCGAGCCGGCCCGTCGGACCAAAGCGTTCTGCGCCGACCCCGAGGCGACCAGCGTAGCCCGAAAGCCGGATGCCAGGGCCAACATGGACGCGAAGACGGCGACAGCACCGGCGATGCTCACGACGGCGACCAGGTTCGGGACCCGCCGAACCCAGACCGAACGGACCGTATAAAGGAACAGGACGCCCATCATACCCTCCGCAGGACCGCCGCCACCGAGAGCCGCATCGCCGACAGAGCCGGCAGGAGACCCGCCAGACCGCCGACGCCCAAGGCCAACAAGATCCCGCCCGCCAGCTCGGGCAGGGACAGGTGGAAGACCATGCCCGGGATCGCCCGGGACAGACCCGGCACGACGGCTCGGGCGGCCAGGATGCCCAGGCACCCGCCCATCAGGGCCTGGACCAGGATTTCGGCCTCGACCAGGAACAGAAAGCCCGGGTCGGTAAATCCCAATGCTTTCAGGACGCCGAGCTCACCGGCCCGCTCCCGGACAGCCATCGCCATCGTGTTGCCCGTGACCAGTAGCAGGGTCGCCACTACGACGGTCCCCACCGTCAGGATCAGGAACCGGACGTTGCCCATCTGCTTCACGAAGGATGCCGCAAAGGCCTGCTCGGGTTCCGTCTTCGTCTCCCACGGCGAGTTGGCAAAGCGGGCATCGATGGCTCGGGCGACTTCCAGGGCTCGGTCCGGGTCGGCGACCCGCACGACGTACCAACCGACCATCCCCCGGACCCAGCCGCCGGCGCGTTCCTCCAAGTATTCCCGGTGGAACCAGAACTGGGTCGTGTCGTCCAGGTCTCGCGTTCCCCGGTAGATACCCCGGACGTTGAACTCCCACGTGCCGGGGAAGATCGTGCCCCGCAGGGTGACCCGGTCGCCGACCTGGAAGCCGAACCGCCGGGCCGTGGCTTCACCGATGATGCACCCCTGTCGGTCCTGGAGAAAGGCCTGCCATTGATCGTCGGGGACCACGAACTCCGGATACATGTCCCGGTAGGTTTGGGCCTCGATGGCAAACTGAGGGAAGAAATTCCTCTCTTCCCGATACACGCCCCCGAACCAATGGGCGCTGGTGACCGCGACGACGCCAGGGACCTGCCGGATCTTTTCCCGGTAGGCCCGGGGAAGGGGTTGAATGAGAGAGACCCGATTGATGACGACCAGCCGATTCGCCGAGGCCAGCTCCAGGCCTCCATAAAAGGCTCCGTGGAGGGCCTGGAGGATGCCATACAGGAACAGGGCTGTCCCGAAGGAGGCTATCGTCAGCAAAGTCCGGAACTTCCTGCGTCGCAGGTTGGCCCAAATCAGTGTCCCGAACTTCATACGCCCACTCCTCCTCGGCCTTCGACCAGGACCCCCTTGTCCAAATGAAGGACGACCTGAGCCCGCTCGGCGGCCCGCACGTCGTGGGTCACCAGGAGGATCGTCTTGCCGAATTCTCGGTGAAGGGCCACCAGGAGGTCCAAGACCTCCTCGGCGCTCCGTCGGTCCAAGTCTCCGGTCGGCTCATCGCATAGCAGAAGCGTGGGGTCCGTCACGACGGCTCGGGCGATGGCGACCCTCTGCTCCTCACCGCCCGAGAGTTCACGCGGGTAGTGATGCATGCGGTCCGCCAGGCCGACGAGACGCAAGGCGGTCTCGACCCGTCGCCGACGTTCTGCCCGAGAGAGCCGGGTCAGGAGCAAGGGGAGCTCCACGTTCTGGAAGGCGGTCAGGACGGGGATGAGGTTAAACGTCTGAAACACGAAGCCCACGTGACGGGCCCGCCACCGGGCCAGCTGGGAACTCGAAAGGCCCGTGATATCCACGCCGTCGACCGTAATGCGCCCGGCGCTGGGTCGGTCCAAGCCCCCCAGGAGATTCAAGAGCGTCGTCTTGCCGGAGCCCGAAGGCCCCATGAAGGCGATGAACTCACCGGCGTCCACGTCCAGGTTCAGACCCTGCAGGACGTGGATGACCTCAGTCCCCCGGTGATAGACCTTGTCCAGACCCCGGACCTGAATCAGGCCCTGGCCCCGGCCGTCTACGCGAACCATAGCTTACCTCCTTACACGCACACGGATCCCGTCTTTTAAGGGGCCGCCGGCCTCGACGACGACCGGGTCTCCGGGCAGAAGACCGCTCTCCAGCAGGACCCGGTCGGCCTGCTTTTCGGTCACCCGAACGGCCCGCCGCTCCAGTCGGTCCTCCCGTAAGACGTATACGATCGCCTGGCCGCCCTCCTCCCGGAGGGCCTGCGCCGGAATGGAGACCCGGGGGCCCGATTCAGCGACCCCTTCTCCCAGAAAGGCCACCTTCACGCCCATATCCGGCAGGACCCGGGCGTCCCGGATCCCGAGGGCGATCCGGACCTTGACGGTCGCCTTCTGTCGGTCGGCCGTCGGGATGACGGTCCGCACCGTCCCCGGGATCTTCCAGTCGGGATAGGCATCCAGAGTCGCCTCGACAGTCTGTCCCGGCCGGACTTTGGATATATAGGACTCATTCACGTCCACCTCGATTTCCAGGGAGTCCATATCGACCAGGGTCGCGATCCCCGTCCGGGTATAGCCGCCCCCGGCCGAGATCGGCGATACCATCTCCCCCGGCTGGGCGTCCTTGCTGACGACGACGCCCGAAAAAGGCGCTCGGACGATGCAGTTTTCCACGTCTTGCCTCGCCTGGTCCGCCTGGGCCTGGGCAAGTCGCACGGCGGCCTCGGCCTGCCGGAGCTGGGCCCGTAGGCTCTCGACACGAGTCCTCGCCTGGTCCACGGCCTGCTGGCTCGTCACGCCGGCCGCCCAAAGCTTTTCCTGGCGTTCCAGCTCCCGCTCCGCATCGGCCAAGTCCGCCTCCAAGACCCGCACGGCCGCTTGGCTGACCCGGACCTGCGCCTCGGCCGTCGCCAGACGCTTCTGGGCATCGCTGGCGTCCAAGACGGCCAGGACGTCGCCGGCCCGGACCAGCATCCCTTCGTCCACACGGATCTCCATGACCCGCGCCGTGACCTTTGCCGCCACCGTCGCCCGCCGTCGGGGTGTGACGTAGCCCGAGGCATCCAGGACCACCGACCGACGCCCGGCACCCGTCACGGCCTGCGCTTCCGCTATGGAGACCCAAATCCGGGGATTCCTCAAGAGCCCCACGGCCACGACAAGAGCCACGGCCCCCAGGACGGCGACCGCTACCCAGCCCCAGGGCCGCACCCGGGCCGCCCGAGCCTCGGCGGGAATCCGCAGGGCCTCCAGCTCTTCCCGCTTCATCCCAGCCTCCGACGCCATTCGGGAATTCGGGAGCTCGGTAGATGGGCAGAGGGTCCCAAAGGTCCTGGGGCCGCCCCTGGCCCATCCAGGGCTCTATCGGCCGATCGGCCAACCGGCCTAAGACCGTCGCCCGTCACCCCGTCGCCACTCCCGCGAACCGAACGGCTCTTAGGCAAGTCCACGGTCCATAGTCTATGGTCTATGGCTATGCCCGTGGTCTCCGGTCCGTCGGAGCCACAGGGCATAGAGCGCCATCAGGAGGCCGAGGCCGCCATGCATCAGGTAGGCCCCCTGAGGAGTCCAGAGGCTGAGCAGGGGGATCCCCCAAATGCCGACGACGCCCAGGACAAAGAAGCCCGGCGCCATAATCCCGCTGATGAATAGCCCGAGGCCGGCGGCATAGCCCCACAGGGCCGCGTAGTCCCCGGCGTCCAGACCGCCGTGACGCCGTAAGACCGCTTGCAAAAGGGCCATCCCCCCCATGACGACGCTCCAGGACCATCCGACCTTCGGGGCGATGCTGAGCTTGAGGGGTCGAGCCGGCCGATACCGACCGGTCCAAACGCCGTAACCGTAGATCGCTATCAACCCCAGGGCAATCGCCAAGACCGACACCCCGACGGTAATGACGCCGCTCCGGCTCCAGGTGTAGGCCCCATAGGTCAGTCCAGCGGCCGCCGGCCAGACAAGCGACGGCAAGAGGAAGCCCGCCACGGGGACCGTCGCCAGCCAGAAGGCGGGGAACAACGACTCGAACCAGTACGGCCGACCCCACAGGACGTGGACGACGACGTTGACGCACATGTAAACACCAAACACGACCAGCCACCGCGTAAACTCCCGGACCTCCTGACGTCCCCGAAGGGCCAACAGACGCAGGACGTCCACCGTGTCGATCAAGGCCTGCAAGTCGGCGTCCCTCATGGGCCTGCCTCCGTATTGCCGAATGACTTCGGACCCTGCCTTGGATTCCGCAATCTACGCCGTCCTTTCCCAGGACCCGGCACCGGGATCGTACCCTCGACATCAGACCCCGGGCTATGGACCATAGACCCTCTGGGCCCAAGCCGGTCTATGGTCTATGGTCGGATTTATGAGATCGCTTGTATTCAGGCATCAAGGCCCCCAACACCGAGCGGAGTCGGTCCAGGTATTCCAGGAACCGCCGCCGGCCCTCCGGGGTCAGCCGGTAGTAAGTCCGGGGCCGACGCCCCACGAACGTCTTGCGGACGGCCACGACACCGGCCTCCTCGAGGACCCGCAAATGCTGGGCCAGGTTGCCGTCGGTCACCCCCAGGGTCTCCTTCAACGTCCTGAAATCCAGTTCGTCCGCTTCCACGAGCAGGGCCAGAATCCCGAGCCGGACCCGCTCGTGAAAGACAGGGTCGAGGCCCGTCAAGTCGACCGGACGCTTCATGGCTGAGACGCTTCGGAACGGCGCATACGAAGCCCCTGCCAGCCGAGGCTAAGACGGACGGCCGGACCCGTCAGGCGGAAATCCGGCCCCCCGACGACGGGCGTGCCTTCCAGGCGCCAGGCCGCCTCGCCGGGCTGCCAGACGTAGCCGACCCGGAGACCCAGCAGGAAGTCCCCCTGGTAGCGAGGCCGACGGACGAGGGGAACTCGGGCGTCCAGGCCGAGGGCCGCCTGAAGCAGGAAGCCCCCGGTCGTCAGCCGTAGGCCCCCGGCGGGTCGCCGCAGGAGATCGGGAAAGTCGGGAATGCGGCCCGCTTCCTGAATCCGAAGAGACCACCGGCCGCCGCCGAGACCGACGAGGCCATAGGCCTGCCAGGCGGAAGAACGGGCGATGACGTAGCCGAGGTCGAAAAAGCCATAACCGCCGCTGAGGCGGGCCTCCCGGCCGTCGGCCGCCGTTCGCCGGTCGAGGAGGCCGTGGCCCTCGCCGCCGAGGAGGAGGCGACCGAGGACGGCCCATCCTCCACCGCCGAGGCTGACGAATCGGTCCGGCAGGGGGGCGAAGCCGGTCCGGGTCAGGGTCCGATTCAAGGCCCCGGGGTCGGTCCATCGGAGGCCGAGGGTAAAAAAGCCGGCACCACCGCGGTCGAAGCCGGGGGGTTGGGCGTGGGTAGCCGTGGAGGTGGTCAAGGCGATCCAGCCGAGGGCGAGGATCCACGGGCGGGTTCGCATATGGCCTTCCTTGACAAAGTACTTTGCATTGCAAAGTATAGTCCGGCCCACGCCCCCTGTCAAGGCCCGGGGGCGCGTCCCGCCCACAGCCGTTCAGTCGGCGGACGGCGAATGGCCCACCCCATCCCGCATCCTGCCCTGCCCACCTGCCCACCTGCCCATCTGCCCATCTGCCCACCTGCCTACCTGCCCAATGCCCAATACTCGAAAACCGTCCTCCCCGAAGGGTCCGAAAAGCCGCATTCATCCGGCGTTTCACGGGCCAAACGGACCTGCTATGGTCTACGGTCTGTGGCCTCCCGGATTCTGCCACCCTTCCGGCATCGGCAGGATGATGAGGCGGCCCGTCAGGTCGTTGAGGTCTACGTAGACTTCCGTCTCGTAGGCCGCCTTCAGGTGCTTGTACTGGAGGACCTCGTCGGGCAGTCCCATCGCCATGACCCGACCGCCGTGAAGCAAGATGACCCAATCGGCGTAGTGGGCGACCAGGTTGAGGTCGTGCAGGATGACGATGACGTGCAGGCCCTGGGCGACCAACTGGCGGAGCTTGGACAGCACGTGCACGGTATGCCGGAAGTCCAGGAACGTCAGGGGCTCGTCCAGGAGGAGCGTTTCCGGCTCTTGAGCCAGGGCCCGGGCCAGATGGACCAACTGCTGTTCGCCCCCGCTCAGCTCGTGAAACCACCGGCCCCGGAGATGACGGATCTCTAAGACGTCCAGGACGCGGGCGACGACCTCGGCGTCCTGCGGCCGGTCAAACCACGTCCGGCGGCGGGGCCACCGCCCGAGGCGGACCAAGTCGTCGACCCGGATGGGAAAAGCGATAGAGGGGCTCTGGGGGAGCCAGGCGACGGCCTGGGCCCACGCCCGAGCCGGATAAGTCTGGACGGGCCGCTGACGGTAAAAGACGGTCCCCTCGGTCGCCTCCAGCCGGCGGCCCAGGAGCTTCAAGAGCGTGCTCTTGCCGGCCCCGTTCGGTCCGATGATGGCCGTGAACCGACCCGGCGGGATGACGAGGTGAACGTCCTCGACCGTGGGTCGGTCGGCTCGCGGGTACCGAAACGTCACGCCTTCCAGGACGTACAGGGACTCCATGAGCCCAAGGGCCAGATGGGAGATACGGGATGCAAGATGCAGGATACAGGATGAAGCATGAAGGATGAAGCGGTCCCGGGGTGCCTGGGCTCGTCCGCAGTCATGCAGGCATCGTGGGACCCCGCTCTGACGGGCGGGGCCTGGACCCTGAGGGCTGAGTTACCCCGGCCCGCCGGATTCCCGACCTGCCCTACGGCCTCGGAGGAGCCAGGCCAGCAGGACCGGCAGGCCCACCAACGTCAGGGGCGTCGAGGTCACCAGGCCCCCGATGAGGACTATGGCCAGAGGCCGTTGGAGTTCGGACCCCGTCCCGTACCCCAGGGCAATCGGCAGGACGGCGACGGCCGCCGCCAGGGCCGTCATCAGGACCGGCCGCAGGCGGTCGAGGCCCGCTTCCCGACAGGCCGTCTTCACGTCGGCACCGGCCCGCAGGCGGTCGAGGACGAACTCGATGAGGATCAGGGCCTTCTGGACGGAAAGTCCGAAGTGGGCCATGAACCCGATGAGGGACGACACGTTGAGCGTCTCGCCCGTCAGGAGAAGGGCCGCCACGCCGCCCGACAGGGCCAGGGGGATCGTGAAGAGGGCCGTCAGGGCGACCCGCCAGGAGTTGAACGCATACAACAGCACGATGAGGATCCCCAGGGACACCCCGAGGGCGGCCCAGGCGACCTGCGTGACGAGCCGCTCCTTGCTCTCATACTGACCCCCGAAATCCACGGTGTAACCCGGCGGCAGACGAAGCCGGGGGACGACGGCCCGAATCCGACGGACGGCCTCGTCGAATCCGATGCCGGTGACGTTGGCCGTCACGAACGTCATCTTCCGGAGATTCTCCCGCAAGATCTGAGCCGGGACCTCCTCGAGCGACACCCGCGCCACTTCCTTGAGGGGCACGACGGTCCCGTCCTCGGCCCCGATGAGGAGGCCCTCGATGTCTCTCGGACTCTGCGGATGGCCCGTCTCGAGACGGACCCGCACGCCGTACTGCCGTACGTCGCGGACGACGGACGTCGCGACCCGTCCCCCGAGGGCCGTCTCGACGGTCCGGCCGAGGTCTTCGATAGACAGTCCCCACTGACCGAGCCGAAGCCGGTCGGGCCGGACGACGAGCTGGGTCACCGGCGAGGTCTGGGCCCGCCGGACGTCGACCAGGCCCGGGATGTCCCGCATGGCCTGCTCCAGCGCCCGGGCCGCTCGGTCCAGGACGCGGTCGTCGTCGCCGTGAATCCGGACCATCAGGTCCGCCGTGACGCCGGCGATGGCCTCCTGGATGCGTTCGCCGATGAGGGGCGTCGTGACCTCGAAGGGGATCCCGAGGGGCGCCAGCTTTGTCCGAATCGCCCGTCGAATTTCTTCCAGACCGAGCGTGCGCCGACCCGGCGGGACGAGTCGGACGAAGACCTCAATCCGGTTGACCCGCTCGGCGTGCTCGGCCCCTTCGGTCCGACCGATCTTCGTGTAGACGGCCTCGACGTCCGGGACTTCTCGGAGGACCCGCTGGACCGTCCGGGCGACCTCGACGTTCTTGTCCAGGCTGATGTCCGGCGGAGCGTCCATGGCGATCCAGAAGGCCCCCTCGTCGAGGGCCGGGAACAGCCGGGTCTTCAGGCGGGGGACCATCCAGACCGTGAGGCCCAAAAGCGCTACCAACAGGAGGCCGGCGACCCCGTTGCCGGGAAATCCCAGGACCCGCCGGAGGACGGCCTCGTAGCCCGTCCGGAGGACCCGGACGACCCAGGGGTCCCGCCCCCCGGTCCGATGGTCGCCCCGCGGAAGCAGGAGGAACGCCAGGGCCGGCGTCAGCGTCACCGACAGGACGAAGCCGATGGCGACCGACAGGATGACGGTCGCCGCAAAGGGCGCAAAGAGCCGCCCGGCCAGCTCCGGGAGGAGCAGAAAGGGGACGAAGATCAGCATGATGACCAGCGTCGAGTAGACGACCGGTCGGCGGACCTCCAGGGCGCCCTCGACGACGGCCCGAAAGCGGTCCTGGGGCGACGCCTGCCAGTGGCGGAAGATGTTCTCGGCGTCGATGATGGCCGCATCGATCATGATGCCCAGGGCGACGGCCAGGGCCCCCAGGGTCATCACGTTGAGGCTGTACCCGAAGGCCTCCAGAAAGATAAAGGCCACCAGGATAGAGACGGGCATGACGAGGGCCATGACGAGGGTCATCCGGACATTCCCCATCAGGCCCCACAGGACCAGAAAGACGGCCAGGAGCCCGATGGCCAGGGCCTCCGCCAGGCTCCGGACGGCCGTCTGGATCAGCTCGAGTTGATTATAGTGGGCCTGGATATGGAGGCCCGGCGGGGCCGTCCGCCGGAGGTCCTCGACGGCTTGCTCCAGGGCCCGCAGGAAGGGCGCCGTCGAGATGCCGAACTGCTTGGTCACCAGGACGTGGACCCCCTCCCGGTCTCCGATGAGGAAGGCACCCCGGCGCAAGACCTGTCCGTCCCGCACGGTGGCGACGTCCTTGACCCGGACCGGCGTGCCCTGAACGGTCCGGACCACGACGTTTTCGAGGTCCGCCGCATTTCCCAGACGGCCCCAGCCGACGATGGGGATCTCCTGGGACTCCCGAATCCACACGCTCCCGAAGAAGTTCTCATTGTTCCGCTCGACGGCCCGGACCACGTCCGTCAGCGTCACCTGGTACTGCTGGAGGCGCGTCGGCGAGACGAGGACTTCCCACTGCCGGGCATACCCGCCCTGGGCGATGACCTTAAAGACGCCGGGCACCTGCCGGAGAGCCAGGCCCAGCCCGTAGTCGGCCCAGTCCCGAAGCTCCTTCAGCGACAGCCGGTCGCTCCACAGGCTGATCTCGTAGACCTCGGCGACCCGGGTCAGGGCGTTCGAGACCGAGATGGTCGTGACCTGGGGCGGGAGTGTCGGCCGGAGCCGGGCGACCTCGCTGACGATCCACTGGTAGGCCCGATAGAAGTCCACGCCCCATTCAAACTGAACCAGGACCGTTCCCAGGTCCTGCGTGGAGACCGAGCGGGTTCGCACGACCTGGGGGAGACCCCGCAGGGCCGACTCGACGGGCAGACTCAGCAAGAGGTCGACTTCGCCGGGCGCCAGGCCCGGGGCCTCGATGAAGACTTGAAATATCGGGGACTGCAAGTCCGGCAGGACGTCCGTCGGCGTCGTCTCGACCGCATGGACGGCCCAGACGAGCAGGGCCAGGGTCATGAGCAGGACGAGGCCCCGCCGGTTCACGGAGAACTCGACGATGCGCCGAATCATGCCCCTACCGTTTGGGAGTTCGGAACACCTCTAATCGTCGCCCTCCTCCGCCGCCCCGGGACGGGCCTTCAGGATCAGGAAGGCGTTCTTCGAGATCACCCGATCGCCTGCCTGGAGACCTCCCGTGACCTCCCACAGACGGTCCGTCTCGACGCCCAGGGAGACCTCGACCGGCTCGACGGCCGCGACGGTCCCGTCGGATTTGAGGCGAACGCGGGCCACCAGCGGCCGGGTCCCCTCGAAGACGACGGCTTCCCTGGGCACGACCAGCCCCTCCCGCTGACCGACCGGCAGGCGCACGTCCACGACGAGACCCGCCGGGAGGCCCGGACGATCCCGCAGGACGACCCGTCCCTGGGCGACCCGGTCCGGCCCGACCTCCGGCAGGATGAGGTCCAGGACGCCCGAAAACGTCCGGGCATTCCCGGGGACCGAGACGACGGCCGGCGTCCCGGGGCGCACCCGGTCCAGATCCGAAGCATAGATGCGGACCCACACCCATAGGACGGAATCGTCGGCGATCTCCAACAGTCGGCCGCCCTCCTCGACGATCTCCCCGACCCGGGCCGACGGCCGGAGCACGAGGCCGGCGATCGGAGTCCGCACCTCGACCCGTAAACCCGGCGAGGCCAGGGGCTCGAGGACGGCCACGACGGCGTCCTTCGGGACCCGCTCGCCCAGGGCGGCGATGGACCGGAGGAGACTCCGCTGGGGTGCCGTCAGTACGACCTGCCGGGTCGGGTCCAGGGTCGTCACACCCGTCGTAGAGACCCACAGGGGGAAACGCTCCTTCTGCACGACGGTGATTTCGTAAGGGACGCCGGACGGGATGGGGTTGGCGACCGCCGGGGCCGCCGACGCTTCGGCCCGGGACGCCTCCGGTGACTTCCGACAGGCCAGCACCCCCGATAAGAGGAGTAAGAGGCCTACCAGGAGAATCCGCAAGGCGGCCGGGAACCGCCGACGTCGGTCGTCAGGGCGACGTCGCATCCGGGCCCTCCGTGATAAACCGGACCTCGACGGCCGTCCGGGCCAGCTCTTCCAAGATACCTAAGTGCTCGAGGCGGACCTCGACGAGGGTCCGAAAGGCATCGACGTATGTCACAAAGGGAAGCCGCCCCTGAAGATAGGCGTCCTGGCTACGACGCAGGAGGTTCTCGGCCGGCCCGAGCACGTCCCGCTGGAAGGCCGCCAGACTTTGCCGAAGGCTCTCGTACCGCTTCGTCAGGCTTTCAAGCCTCAGGGCCAGCTCCCGACGCCGGTAGGCCGTCGCCGTTCGAGCGGCCTCGGCCCGGGCCGCCGCTTCCTGGAGGCTTCCCTGCCGCCGGTCCAGGATCGAAAGCGTGACGGAAACGGCGATGCCCGGCGAGACCCGACCGCCCTCGAAGAAGCCCACGGCCGGCCCCAGGGCGATGACCGGACGCCGGTAGCTCCGTTCCAGGGCGGCCTGGGCCTCCCAGAGCGCCTCCTGGACCCGGCCCTGCGCGACCCACGGATGCGTATCGATGGCCGCCGGGTCCCCGGAAAAACTTCCCAATTCAAAAGCCACTGCCGCCAGGTCGCCGGCCACGTCCACGTCGCTGTCGAGACCGATCAGGCGCCGAAGCTCCGTAAGGCGGACGGCCAGAGCGCTCCGTGCGACCTCCCACTGGGCGCGAATCCGACCGGCCTCAATGGCCGCCCGGGTGACTTCCTCGAGGCTCCCGAACCCCTGCCGTAGCCGCGCTTCGGCCGTCGTATGGACCTCTTGGGCCATCTGGAGACTCTCGGCCAGGACAGCGACCCGGTCCCGCAGGGCCAGAGCCTCGATGAACTGCAGGCGCACGTCCCGCACGAGTTCCTGTAGCTTCAACCGGTAATCGACGACGGCCTCTTCGGTATTCAGCTCACCCAAGCGGCGGAGGGCTCGCGTCTGGGCCGGCCAGCGGATGGGTTGCTGAAGGCCCAGGATCCGCTCCTGGACGGTAAACAGCTCGGTCGCCACCTCGGGATTCGGGGGCGCCGTCATCTGCCGGGCCCGACCCCGGGCCGCTTCGACCTCGGACCGGCGGACTTGAAGGTCGCCATTCCGTTGGGACGCCAGGGCGACGGCCTCCGCCAGGGTCAGGGCCCGAGGCGGCGACGAGTCTGCGGGGCGCGCAGGCCTCGGGCCGGCGAGAAGCCCGCAGAGAAGCAGACCCAGCGCCCAGACCCACCGCATGGCCCTACTCCGAAGCGGGTCCGATCGGAACCGACCGACGCCTCCGTCCCCCCGGCTCACAGCATCCGGTAGTAGGTCTGAATCTCGTAGTCCGTCACGGCCATCCGAAACTTGTCCCACTCGACCCGCTTGTTCTCGACGATCTTCTCGAACAGCGGCTCTCCGAGCGCTTCCGCCAGGATGGGCGACTGGCAGGCCAGGTCGATGGCCTCCAGCAGGGACGCCGGGAGCGTGTCGATGTTCCGCCGTTGACGGTCAGCCTCGGGCATATGGTAGATGTCCATCTCGATCGGCTCGGGCGGGTCGATGCGTTCGGCGATGCCCCGCATGCCGGCCGTCAGGATACACGCAAGGGCCAAGTAGGGATTGGTCCCCGGGTCGGGGGCCCGGAACTCCAGCCGGGCCGAGGCCGGCTTCTTGAAGGCCGGGACCCGCACGAGGGCCGACCGGTTGAACCGGCCCCAGGAGATGTAGACCGGCGCCTCGTAGCCGACGACGAGCCGCTTGTAGGAGTTGACCCACTGGTTCGTGACGAGGGCGATGTACTTGACGTACGTCAGGAGGCCCCCCAGGAAGTGCCGGGCCAGGCTCGAAAGCTGGTAGGGGTCCTTCGGGTCGTAAAAGAGATTCTCGTCCCCCCGCCACAGGGACATGTGGATGTGCATGCCGCTTCCGTTGATCCCGAAGATGGGCTTCGGCATGAAAGACGCATAGAGGTCGTACTTCCGGGCGACCTCTTTGATGATCATCTTGGAGATCTGAAGCGTGTCGGCCATGCGCAGGGCGTCCCGGTACCGAAAGTCGATCTCGTGCTGACTCGGGGAGACTTCATGGTGGGACGCCTCGACCTCGATGCCCATCTCCCGCAGGACCTTGACCGTCTCCTCCCGGGCCAGGGTCGGTCGATAGGACGGCAGGGTGTCGAAGTAGCCGGCGTCGTCCAACGGCGTCGGCGTCGAGTCGCTCCCGAAGTAAAAGTACTCGAGCTCGGGGCCGACGTAGTACTGGTAACCCTGCTTTTGGATCTGTTCGAGGGCCCGCTTCAAGATATGCCGGGGATCCCGCTCGAAGGGCTGGCCATCGACCCGCAGGACGTCGCAAACGATGAAGGCCGTCTTGAAGCCGCTGACCTGGGCCGGCGCCACAAACACGGCTTGCGGGTCCGGTCGGGCGATGAGGTCGGACTCTTCGATACGTACGAACCCCTCGACGGAGGAGCCGTCGAAGACGATCCCCTCCGAGAAGGCCCGCTCGATCTCGTTGACGCTGAGATTGAAGCCCTTCAGGCGTCCCAGGACGTCCGTGAAGACGAGGGTGATGACGTCCACGCCGTTCTTCTGCAAAGTGGCGATGGCATCGGATACACCGCTCATAGGGTTCGACTCCATGGCCGAGTCGGCCGGGTTTTGGAAGTTCGACAATGTATCGACGCGCCCACGCTTTGTCAAACCCCAGACCGCGAACCGACAAGTTATTTCAAAATCCGGTCTCCGGTCCCGGGTGCGGGGCCCAGGGTCGGGAATCCGGGAGTCCGGGCGTTCGGCAAGTGGGCCGATGGGCGGACCGGCCATTTTTCATTCAGGCCCCGCTCGCCCGGGCGGGGTCGCGAAATAGACCCCGGACCATTCGTCATTCGCCATTCGCTGACTGAGCGGCTGTGTAGGGGACCCGGCCCCCGGGTCTCGGCACCCTCTTTCCATCTTGTGCCCTGCATCTTGTATCTTTCTTGTTAAGAATACACCCATGGACGAGGAGGGGAACCTATGCACCGGCACCTTGGATGCCCATGGATTTTAGGACTCCTGGCGGTTTGGGTGGCCTCCACGGCCTGGGCCGAACAGGCCGTCGTGAAGGTCCGTCGGGCCAACCTACGGGCCGCTCCGCGGAAGGACGCCCCCATCATCACCCAGGTCCCCCAAGGCCAGGCCTTGGAAGTCCTGGAGCGGAGGGACGGATGGCTGAAAGTCCGCTACGGCGACATCGAGGGCTTTGTCGCCGATTCCCTGGTCGAGTTTGTCGAACCTCAGAAACCCACGCCTTCGCCGTCCCCTCCGTCTCGGGTAGAGCCGTCTCCCCCGCCGCAGGCAGAGCCGGTACCGTCCCCCCGACGGCCGCCGGGTCCTCCACCTCCCCCTCGAGCGTCCCAAACGGCCGGGACGGCCAGTGTGGGAGCCACGCTGAGCATCGCCGACGACGTCGACGTGGGCCTGGGCGTTCGAGCTTTCTGGAATCTCCGCCGCCTCGCTCGGAATTTGGAACTCCTAACGACCTTCGATTACTTCTTCCCAGGCGGCGGTCTGTCCTATTTTGAGATCAATGGGAACCTCGTCTACAACTTCCACCTTCGTCAGACGTCCCTCACCCCTTATGCCGGCTTGGGCCTTAACATCGCCCATGCCTCCGTCGAAGGTTTTTTTGGCTTCGAGGCGTCCGATACTGACATCGGGGTCAACTTCCTGGGCGGCGTGAAGTATCCCCTATCCCGACTCCTCATTTTTGGTGAGCTCCGAGTCGAGGCCGGTGGCGGGGAACAGTTCGTCGTCGCCGGCGGCGTCCTCTACCTGTGGTAAAGGATGGGTCCACCGAAAGCGGATCGTTCAAGAACCGCCGCAGGTAGCCCAGATATGGACATCCAGAATTACTGGTAGCCCACGTATAGTGGGCTACAGGTCAAACACACAAAATCAAAAGTGGATGAAGTAGTATCTTGCATGCCGCATCTTGAGATCATAGTCTTCCTATCCTGAGGGTGCGCCCATGCGTGTGGTCGTCCTGGTCAACGACTCGGTGAAACGGCACCTGCTTCAACTGTCGAAGGAACGACGTCAGCAACTCCGCAAGGTCTTTGAATTCCTCGAATGTGGCCTGTGGGACGGCGGGCTACGGGTCAAAAAGCTCAAGCAACTGTCGGGTAAGGTCGTCTTTGAGGGGCGTGTCTCCCGGGGCGGCCGCCTGCTCTTCACGCTGGGGCATCCGCTTCGCGACCCGGAAACCCTCCTGGTCTACGTGTGGGCGATCGCCGAACATGACGCCGTCGTTCGGGAGGCCCGTCGGATCGAGCCCGAACTGGCCCCCTTCCTTCACTTCACCCCTTATCAGGTGGAGGAACACCGGGACGCAGACTTCACGGCCTTCCGGGAGGACTATCGCACGCAGGAGCCCATCGAAGCCCGGGTGGCCTACGAGAGCGGTCCGCAACGATGGTTCGTCCTGACGGAGGACGAGTGGCGTCACCTGCTCCTCTATGAGGCGGGAGAGTTCGAGCCCTATCTGTACCTGACGGAAGAACAGCGGAGCCTTCTCCAGCGGCGGCCGCCTCTGCTCATCGCCGGGACGGCCGGTAGCGGCAAGACCACGCTGACGGTCTATTACCTCTGCAGTCCCTGGCTCCACGGACGCCGGAAACTTTATGTCACGTATCATCCGTACCTGAACCGATTCACCCGGCACTTATACGAGGGACTCGGCCGGGCCACCGGATCCGTGGACCCCGTCCCCCCGGAATTCGTTACCTTTGTCGACCTCTGCCGACGCTGGGTTCCCGACGCCGAACGCCGTTTCCCGCCTGACCGAGAAGTCGATGTCTTCCGGTTCGTGCGCCTCTTCCGGGGCTACCCCGACGCCGAACGGTACGACCCCATCCTGGTCTGGGAAGAGATCCGAGCCATCATCAAGGGCGCCAAACCCCAGCTCAACCTCGACCGCTGGAAGGAAGCCCTCTCCGCTTTAGGCCGGGGCTCGGGTGACCCGGAAACGCTCCAGACGATACAGGCCTGTTTGCTCGCCCTGCCGAATACTCGTGTGTTCCCGAAGGTCGAACCGGTCTTTCAGCGACTGCTCGGCCTCGCCTGGTCCGAGGCCATCCGACGCCTCTCCGAGTTATACCAACGGGAGCCGGAACGACTCCTCCGGGCTCTCCACACCATCGGCCAAGAGGTCGCCCGGGCCGCCGCCGAGTTTGACCAGCCCCTGCTCACGTGGGCCGAGTACGAACGCCTCAGCCGCAAACGCGCGCCCCTCTTCGCCGCCGACCGAAAGGCGATATACGCCATCGCCGCCTGGTACCAGGACGCTCTCGAACGACGTCAGGCCTGGGACGAAATCGACCTCACGCGGGCGGCCCTGACGGCCCTGGACCGGACCGCTCGGGAGGCGGACTTGTACGACTTCGTGGTCTGTGACGAAGTCCAGGACCTGACGGAAATTCAGCTGACCTTCTTGTTCCGGCTGGCGCGGAATCCGGCTCACATCGTCCTCACGGGCGACACGAAGCAGAGCATCAACCCGAGCGGGTTCCGATGGGAAGAGGTCCGACGACTCTTCTATGAACGGGGCCTGGCCGTCCCGGAAATCCACTACCTGTCGCTGAACTTTCGCAATACGGGCAGTATCGTGCAACTCGCCAACACCCTGCTCCGCCTGAAGCAGGAACGCATCGGCGTGGCCCACGATGAACGCCCGGACGAGTGGAAGTTCCAGGGGCACCCCCCATTCGTCCTGGAGAACATCCGGGAGACGGACCTGTTGGACCACCTCCGGGCCTTTGCCGCCGACCAGACGATCCTGACCCGGACCACGGACGAGCGGGACCTCCTGCGTCAGACCCTGGGGACTGAGCGGATCTTCACCATCCGGGAAGCCAAGGGTCTGGAATTCCATACCGTGGTCCTCTGGAAGTTCTGTAGCGACCCGACGGTCCAGGCCCTGTGGCGGCAGATCCTCCAGGGCGACCCCGAGTCGCTCCGCCGACTCCACCACGCCTATATTCAGCACGAGATCAACCTGCTCTACGTGGGCATCACCCGGGCCCGCCACGACCTCATCGTCTACGACGGCCCCGAAGGGGCCCCGATCTGGCGGTGGCCCCCCGTCCGGGACATCGTGTTCGTCACGACGGACCTCCACGTCTTTGACACTCGATGGCGTCGGACGTCCTCGCCGGAAGATTGGAAGCGACAGGGCGACTACTTCATGGACCACGGTCATTACCGGGCCGCCGCCGAATGCTACCGCAACGCCCAGCTCCCTCAGGCCATGCACCGGGCCCTCGCCCTGGACGCCGAACGGCGTGAAGACTGGCGCATGGCCGCCGAACACTGGACCTCCATCGAAGCGTGGCCCCCGGCGGCCGCCTGCCTGGAACGGGCCGGCGATTACGGCGGAGCCCTCGAAATCTGGACCCGCCTCGGCGATGAAGAACGGGCGATGGCCTGCCGGACGGCCCTCCTGGAGCAACAGGGCCGCTTCGACGAACTCGCCCGGTGGGCTGAGGAACGCCATGACTGGTCCCGGGCCGCCCAGTACTGGCAACGGGCCGGTCACTGGGAAGCCGCCGCTCGGGCGGCCGAACGGGCCGGCGACCCGGCGACCGCCGCCCAGGCTTACGAACGGGCCAGCCGGTATGCCCAAGCGGCCCTCTGTTACGAACAGGCCGGCCGCCTCGCCGACGCCGGTCGGTGCTACGAAGTCGCCCAAGCTTACACGGATGCCCTCCGGGTGTGGCGTCAAGTCGGAGCGGACAAGGACCGCCTGCGTTGCCTCCAACGGATCAACGATCCCTACCTCTTCGGCCAGTACTACGAAGAAAAGAAAGAATGGCTTCGCGCCTATGAGTCCTACGACAAAGCCCGGACCCCCGAACGCATGCGGGCGTGGGAAAGCGACATCGCCCGGCGCCCCCCAAAAGTCCGAGCCCACGGACCCTACGCCTTGCGGCTCACCCTTCTGAAAAAGTATGCCGAGGCCGCCCCCTTATGGAAACGCCTCCGGGAATACCGCCTGGCCGCCCTGTGCTATGAAAGAAGCGGGCAGTACGCCGAAGCCGCTCGGATGTATCTCAAAATCCAGGACGCTCCCCAGGCGCTCATCGCCTGGGCCCGTGCGCTTCCGACCGACGAACGACAGGTCACCGAGTTCTTGCGGACCCTCCGCCGGTGGGCTCGGTCCACGCCCGACCCTTCCTCGGAACTTGACCGGCTGGCCCAACAGATGAAAAAGGCCGGCCTGGACTACGGCGCCGCCCTGTGTTACCGGGAAAACGAAAGACTCGAGGAGGCGATCCATTGTCTCTTGCAGGCCGACCGCATCCTTGAAGCGGCCAGCCTATATGCCGATAGGGCCCTGGGGCTGTTCCAGTCGGGCATGTACGTGTACGATTTTCTTGAGGCCGCATGGCCGCGGGTGCGGGACATGGAGACGGGCCTCCTGTGCCTGAGCCGTCTGGCCTCGATCATGCCGACGTTCGTCTCCCGTCCCACCCACTCCATGCCGATCCCCCCGGCAGTCGTCGCCCAATGCGAGCAATGGCTGAAAGGACCCCTCCCCGCCCACCTCCAAGAACCGGCCTATACCGTCTTTCATCGACTCCGGGGCCTCTTGGAGGTCGATGTTCAGATAGAAATCTGCGAAACCCACGGTTGGATGGATATCCTGCAAAATATCTTGGAAATGCACATATCCTGTAATGATTCCATGCGCCGCCGACTCCAGCAGGAAGCCGAAGCGCTGGCCCGACAAGGGCAATGGGAACGGGCCGGCGTGCGCTTCCTCGCCCTCCGCATGTCGAAACAGGCCCGGGCGTGCTTCCGACCCGTCCCAGCCACGCCGTATAACGCCCACTGCTTGGCCCTGGCCGGATTCGAGAGACGGGCCCTCCGGATGCTCAGTCCGGAAGAACGGGCCTCTATGCTCCGGTGGATCTACTACTTGAAGGGTCCTAAGAAGGCCTACCAGTTTTGCCTCCGGACCAAGTACTTGGCCGAAGGGGCCCGGTTCTTCGCTCGACGACGCCAGTACCAATACGCCATCGAGCTGTATGAACGGGCCGGCCAACCCAAGCAGGCCCAGCGCCTGCGGGTCCGCCTCCCGAAGTCAGCGTCCGCCTGACGACGTGACGATATCCGGGTGCAAGATGCGGGATGTGGAGCGCCGGCATCCTTGCCGGCGGGTGGGCAGTCGGCAGGTCGGCCGACGGGCCAATGGCTCAGGATCTCGCATCCCGCATCTTGCTTGAAGGCCCTACCGGATGCCCGAGTCGTAGTGGATTTCCACGTAGGTCCATTCCCCAGGACGGACGGTCACGGTCTGGGGCTCGGCCCGGGGATAGCGGCCTTGGGATTCGGGGACCAGGCGGTACCGACCCGGCGGGAGGGGTACCCGAAAACGGCCCTCGGCGTCGGCCGTGAATCGGACGACTTCCCGGAGGTCGTCTTCCGTAAGGACGCGGACGGTCGCCGAGTAGGGCTTATCCTGACAGGCGGGGTCGTCTGCCCGGACGGGGCCCGGACAGGTCGGACCGATGAAGATACGGCCCGTGAGGCCGCTGTCCGGCGTACCTGGGGAGTTCAGCCGGACCGGACAGGCCGGGGCCGCCAGGAGGACGACGCTCAGCGTCAAGCATATCCCGTCGACCCATCGCATGGTCGAAACGTCCGACGGGGAAGAATGATCGTACAGGACGGAGGATGGAAGATGCAAGTGACGGAGTGACGGAGCGACGAAGTGATGGAGTGGTGACTGTTTCATTTTGGGTGGGCGAATCGGTCAGATATGTAGGCCTGGCGCGGTTTTTCTTGGAATCCGCCCCCGGGTCCGAGCCGCGGTCCGCTGGGATAAGCTTTTCCGCCCTCTCCCCCACCGGTTTTGGAACAGTCACGAATGTAACTGTTCCAAAGTCGGTGGGTGCTGACCTTCAGAGATGAGTTGGCTCTGTTGATATCCTCTTCAGGCTTCTGGGGAGGCCCTGGGCCCGCCGAAGCAAGCCCAAAAAATTCAGATGGGATGGACGCCGCAGGGGGCTTTGAGACGATGGCTCAGGGATGTCAACAGAGCCAGATGAGTTCAAGGAAAAGGGAATCGCCCGGCCTCGGTCAGGCGTCGCCCATACCAACAGCCAAAACCCCCTCGTTTTCCCGTCCCGGAGCCGGCCCACGGACTCCGTCCTCCGGGCCTGCCGCCGCGGCATCTCGGTCACGTCCACCCACACGAAGGGGGCCTCCTCGTGGAAAAGCCGCCCCAGAGCCCTCTTCGGGTCCGCCTCCTCCAAAAACCTCTGAATCGTCTTATCATGGGCCTGGGGGTCCCCAGGCATCCTCGGGGCCATCTCTGACCACCGGGGCGAACGGGCTTCCCCAATGGCCCGGAGAATCCGGGCCGCCTGGCTCGATACATCGGCCCGGTCCAAGAGATCATCCGCGAATTTCCACCTGGGTCTTCGAAAGGGAGACCATCGGACCCGCCTGTCTTGGGATGATGGAGTCCAGTATAAAACAGGACAGGCGGGATGTCCGAACTCATCTCTGAAGGTCAGTGAATCCTACGGGTTTTCACGAACCGAACGGCTATGCTATCTTGAGAGGCTGGACATGCCGGAGGACCGGGTATGACCCAGCTACCCGACTTTTGCAGGGGCTTCGTCCGCCCGCGGAAGCAATTCGAGCCCGCTTACATGGAGGCCTATCGGAGCGGGTGCCTGGCCGAGAAGGTCGAGCAAGCCCGGGCCATGCTTCGGCGGTGTCGGGTGTGTCCCCGCAACTGCGACGTCGACCGCTGGAACGGTCAGCTGGGGACGTGCGCTTCGGGCCGGTATGCGGACGTCGCCAGCTACTTTCCCCACTTGGGCGAGGAGGACGTCCTTCGGGGCTGGCGGGGGAGTGGAACAATATTCTTTGGAAGATGCAATTTAAAGTGCGTTTTTTGCCTGCCGCCCGAGGCCTACGTGGCGACCGACCGAGGTCCGCTCCCCATCTCCCACATATTTGAGACCGGCGCCGATGAAACCCCCGGGCCCGGCGGCGTCGTCCGATTCGTGGACGGCCGACTCTACGCCTGGACCCGCCACGGGACGCCCGCCCCGATCGGCAAGGCCTTCCGCCACCCCTATGCGGGCGAACTCGTATGGATCAAACCTTACAATTGTCCCCCGGTCAGCCTGACGCCGAATCATGAGCTCTTCATCGTACGGGGGTCCGCCTCCGACGGTCCCGTCCGAATCCGGGCGGATGCCGTGTCCAAGGGCGACTACCTCATCGTGCCGAAGCGACAGGTCCGAGGTCGGGACGTCGTTTTGGACGTCCCGGCCATCATCGCCGACGCCGGTCGGTCTCTCCGCAAGCCCCGCCGCGCGCGTATGTCCATCCAGGAACTGGCCCCCCTGTTCGCCCAGTCATGGACTTCGGCTGAACTGGCCGGCATGACGGGCTACCATCCGGCTTACATTCGCAAACTCCGCGGCCTGTGGCCCAACGGGGGGACCTGGTCTACGGACGAGCACCAGGCCAATACCCTGGTCCCAGAAGGCGAGAGGGTCCGCTTTAAGACCGAACGGCGTCCCGGCATTCCCGCCCGGCTACCGCTGGATGAATCGTTGGCATGGCTCCTGGGGATTTACTGTGCGGAAGGGCATGTGACGGCCGTCCGGAGTCGGCCCAACTCGTATCGCGTCGTTTTTTCCTTCGGGCACCACGAGTCCGCCCTGGCAGACCGGGTCGCGAGTGAATTGCGGCGGGTGTTCGGCGTCGCGCCCCAGGTGCGGTGGCGACGGACGACGGTGACGGTCGAGGTCGGAAAGGCCTCTCTGGCCTTATTCTTTCGGGAATTGTGTGGGTCGAATGCCTATACCAAGCGGGTCCCGGCGCCTCTCTTCCAGGCCCGCCCCCCGGTCCTGCGGGCATTCCTCCAAGGCGTCATCGACGGGGATGGGTATGACCAAGGCCGACATTATGCCGTGAACACGGTGTCTGAGGGACTGGCCGTCGGGCTCTTTGAGCTGGGTCTCCGTTTAGGGATGTTGCCTTCCTACCATCGACGGCAGGCCCCACCCCGAAAGGTCTTAGAGGGGCGGGAAGTCCGTCAATCCCCCCTGTTCTATGTGAAATTCCCGAAGGGTCCTCGACGGCGTACGAAGTGGAAGGACTGCGGGGCCTACTTCCTCGTCCCCGTCCATAAGGTCGGGCGCCGACCTTACAGCGGCTGGGTCTTCAACCTGGAGGTCGATGACCCGGACCACTCCTATACGGCTCCATTCATTGCAGTGGCCAATTGCCAAAATTTCGATATTAGCCGATTAAATATCGGCTGCGTCCCGACGCCGCCCGAGCGGCTCGCCGAGATGATGCTGGAGCTCCAGGCCCGGGGCTGTCACAACATCAACCTCGTGACCCCCGAGCACGTCGTCCCCCAGATCGTCGAGGCCCTGCCCATCGCCATCGAGCGGGGCCTCCGCCTCCCCATCGTCTACAACACCAGCGCCTACGACAGCCTCGAAAGCCTCGCCCTCATGGACGGCCTCGTCGACATCTACATGCCCGACTTCAAGTACTGGGACCCCGCCAAGGCCCGCAAGTACCTGAAGGCCGAGGACTACCCCGAGGCCGCCCGTCGGGCCATCCTCGAGATGCATCGCCAGGTCGGAGACTTGGTCTTCGACGAAAACGGCCTCGCCCTCCGGGGCGTCCTCGTCCGGCATCTGGTCATGCCGGGGGCGCTGGACGACACCCGGGAGATCCTCCGGTGGATCGCCGAAAACCTCGGTCGGGACACGTACGTCAACATCATGGACCAGTACCATCCGGCCGGGATGGTCAACGAGACCCGCTATCCCGAGCTGAACCGACCCATCACGCCGGAGGAGTACGAGACGGCCCTGCGGTATGCCCGGGCGTTCGGCCTCTGGCGGCTGGACTACCGGTGGCGCCGGATATGGCTCCGTCTGGCCCTCTGAAGGGAAATCCGGGACAGGATGCCCCATGGCGAGTCTCAGAACGTCACGCGGTACATGAGGCTGAAGCTCCGGCCCGGCAGGGGGGCGACATCCTTCAGAAACGACAGGTGATTCCGGGCCGTCTCGTCCAGCAGGTTCGTCCCCCGGAGGAGGACGTCGTGGACGACCCGGCCCTGGAAGAAGCGGTAGCCGACGGCGGCGTGGACCATCGTGTAGCCGGGGGTCGTCGTCTCGTGGGGCGCGACCCGCCGCTGGGCCGTCACCCGGAAGACCTCCAGGCTTCCCCATGCCGACCGGCCCCGGTACGCCAGACGGGCGCCGAACCGCAGGGGCGGGACCCGGGGGACCGGTTCGCCCGTCGGGCGCAGTTCAGCCCGCACGGCATCGGCCCATCCGATGAGGGTCCAGCGGGCCTCAGGGCGCCGGCTCAGGTCGAGGGCGACCCGGGTTTCTCCGCCGATGAAGCGGGCCGGCCCCTGCATGAACCGGGCGACGGGGAAGGACGCCCGGACCTGGCCCGTCGGGGCCGCGTAGACGTAGTCGGAGAACCAGTACACGAAGCCGTTCAGTTCGACCTGCAGGCGACCCTCGGCCTTGCGGAGCGAAAGGTCCACCGAGGTGCTGACCTCCTGCGTCAGGTCGGAGCGTCCGACCAAGAAGACCCGGGCCGGCGGGTCGGGCCCATCGGCGAAGAGCTCCTCGACGGTCGGGGAACGGACGCTCCGGGTCGCCCACAGCGCCAGGTACAAATCCTTGAACAGGGGCCACAGGGCGCCGGCCGAGGCCGACAGCCCCTGGAAGCTACGCCGGACGGACCGGTCCAGGTCTTCGGCCGTCTGACGTTCGTACCGCAGGCCGAACTGGAAGCGGACCCGAGGCGTCGGGACTTCTTCCATGAGGAAGACGGCCCACTGGCGGGTCACCGACCGGGGCAGGAAGGCCTCCGGCCCCGTCGTCTGGAAACGCTTTTGCGTGACCTGCATGCCCAGGGCGCCCGTCAGGGGGCCGACCGGTCGATGAAGCCACTCGAGCCGGGCCTGCCATTCCCGGTTCGTGAAGCGGGTCCCGCCCTCTTCCTCCTCGTCTTCTTCCTCGCCGACCTCCTCGGCCTCCCGGTGTCGGTAGTCGGTATAGCCTCCCAGGAGCCGCAGGCCCTGCGTGAGGCCCGAGGCGGGACGGGCCTCGAGCCGGAAATGCAGGCGGGCCTTCTCCATCTCGATGCGGTCCGGCGTGCCCGGCACGCCGTAGTCCGACCGGAGGCCCGAGACGGCCAGCCCGACGGCGAGGGGGTCCGTCCGGTAGGCGACGCCGAGGCGGCCCTGCTGGGCCTCGACGGCGCTGTTCGGGAGCCGTCCGCCCGGGACGGCATAGTCGCCCGTGACCCGCTTCAGGAAGCCCGCCTGCCAGGCCCATCGGGCGGCGATGCGGCCGGTCAGGTCGGCCGAGCCGCCCCGTTCTTTGGGGCCGCTACTCCCGAGGAGCCGGAGGCTTCCGCTCAGGATGCGCGTCGGTAGGACCGAAGGGATGGCCTCGCTGGTCGCGTGGACCACGCCGCCGATGGCGCCGCCGCCGTACAGCAGTGCAGTCGGGCCTCGGACGATCTCGGCCCGTTCGAGGCTCAGCGGCTCGACGCTCACGGCGCTGTCCGGCGTGACGGCATAGAGGTCGCCCGTGCCGAGACCGTCTTCCAAGACGAGGACCCGCTCGCCGCCGAGGCCCCGGATGACCGGCTGACTGGCGGCCGGCCCGAAGTAAGTCGAGTGGACCCCCACCTCGCCGGCCAGCGTCTCGCCGAGGGACGCCTGCAGACGCAGGTCCAGCTCGGGACCGGCGACGACGCGGGTCGGCGGATAGGCCTCGAAGGCCGTCCGGGGCTGGGGCGCCGCCGTGACGACGACCTCGGCGGCCCCCAGAAGATGGCTCACGACGAGCTCGACGGACGACGTCTCGCCGGCCTTTACGGTCACCGACCGCACGGCCCGGCCCCACCGGGGGCTGACGGCCTCGACCAGGTAGGTCCCCGGCGGCAGGCCCTCGAGGCGGAACGTCCCGTCCGACCCGACCGGGACCTGACGGCCCGACTGGACGACCCGTACCGTCGCGTCGTCGGCGGGCCGACCGTCCGCCGTGAGGACCCGCCCCTGGACGGAGCCCGCCTCGCCTGCGCCGACCCAGCCGGCCAGGCTCATCCAGATGATAAGGCTCATCGCCCATCGCCGCGTCATCGAGGGAGTCCTCCCGGGTTGGACGCCGTGCGTCTTGGGGCGCGCGCCCCATAAGGCTAACGCCCGCGCGACGGCGGGTGTTCCGCGATCTTAGGCGTCGGGTTTGGGTCGAGGCTCCATACCCAGTACGAACACCGACGTCCCGCATCCCACGCCGTCCGTCACTGGATTTCCTGCCAGCCGGTCATCCGGACGGGGATCAGGAAGCCGTTGGGCGGATGTTCGCAGTCGTAGTGGATGGAGGCGTTCCCGCCGATGCGCATGACCCGGTCGTCCGGGGCCGACCCGACCCGCCGCACGAGGGTCGAGCAGTCGTTGGCGTCCTCGGCGAGGACGAACCCGTCGATCTGGGCGTTTCCCACGACCTGGACCTGTTCGTGGGCCGCCACGATGGCCGCCGCCGCAGGATTCCCGGGCGTTGGCAGGGCCCCACAGGCGGCCGCCTCCCCTTGAGCGGCCTTGATGTCCCGACGGCATCCGCGCCGGCCGATGACGACGTTGTCCTGAATGCGGACGTCCCGGCCAGCGACCAGGGCATAGGGAAATCGGGGCGACACGGGAATCATCTGAAAGTCTTCCTCGGCTCGGATGTTTCCGTAAGCGATGACGGCCAGGGGCCAGGCGCCCTTGGGCATACCTATCCCACAACCGAGGGCCGCCGAACCGCACAGGGTTTCGGATACGTTCAGCTCCAGGCGGACGTCGCCATATACGAAGAGGACGGCCCCATGGAGGGGGGAATAGACGAAGCCGGTCGGCCGGAGGCGCCATTCCGGGTTTCCGGGCGGCGTGCCCAGGATGACACTTCCGTCGAAGTCCGGGACGCCGTCCGGGTCACGGCCACTGGGGTCGGGGCTTCCCGGCAGGGCGCGGATGTTCGAATCGGGCACGCTCTGAAGGAGTCCACCGGTATCGTAAAAGTCCTCCCGGTTCAGGTCGTTGTCCTGAAGCGAGTTCAGGCTGGCGTCCGGCGCGTCGCAGGCCACCGGGGCCTCGGCACCGAAAAATTGAAAGCCATAGAATTCACCTGCCCCGCCGTCCGGCACGGGGGGCCCGGCACCGGCGTCTTCCGTACATCCGGGGGCACCGTTGCAGGCCGCCACCCGACCGCAGTCATCGAGCTGGACGTCATAGGGGTCGCTGAGGTCGTCGATCAGGCGCCAGGTCCAACGCTGGAGGACCGCATTCCAGTATGCCTTGTAGACCCGGCCGACGCCCGTCGTGCTGGCGACCAGGGCGAAGTACTTCGGGGCATCGCATCGGAGTTGAGCCGGCAGGGTCATGTCGCTGGAAGTATCGAACACCTCAGGTCGGGGTACGAAGCGTTCGTGGTAGGGATTGATGACGGGCACGGTCATGGGCGAACGGCCGCCGCCGGCCTCGCCGCCGATGAACACGCTTCCCTGCTGGGAGAAATTCCCGACCGCCGTGGCGTCCTGACAGATCCCGACGTCGGCGCCCGGGTTCCCCAGCCGAAGGTCTCCGTTGGCGTGGACCGACCCGCACTCGCCGCATATCAGCACGCCGTCCGTGACCTCCAGGGCACCGTTGACCAAGACGGCCGGGACGTCGACGGGCGGACCGAACCAGGCCCGGAGCGTCCGGCGGGCGACGCCCCGGCGGGCCGCCGTCCCGCTGAGTTGTACGCCGTCGGCGTCCACGAAGATGGGGTACTCGGCGACGACCGTCACGCGGATCCGGCGGTCCTGGTCCTCAAGGGGCCGATTCGGCAGGGGGTCCTCGTCGTAGTTGTCCTCGATGCGCACATAGACGAGGCCCCGGTCCTCGCCGTCCCGGATGCGGATGGCCTCGTACTTTTCGGGCGTCCCGTCGCCGTCGAAGTCCCGGAAGACGACGGCCGAGGCCGTGTCCTCATTGAGCCGGTTGAACTCCGTCACCTCGTTCAGGCTCAGGTCCCGAAGTCCCAGGAGGTGGCTACATCGACCCGGGACCGCCGTGCAGGCGGGCACGCTGGGGCCCTGCAGGAGGGCCGTGAAGGTAGCCGTGCCGCCAGCGGCATCCAGGACCCGCCGCTTCGCCCACTGGAGACCTGCCTCAGCCAGGCTCAGGGCCTTCATGTGGTCCTGCTCGTTGACGGCGATGAGGCCCTCCGTGTCGCCCTGGAGGACCATCGCAAAGCCCAGGAGCACCAGGACCGTCATGACGAGCATCGTGGCGATGAGGGCGTTCCCCCGCCGGTCCGCACGGGTCCGCCGGACGAATCTCAAAGACTGGCCATACCCCATGGTCCAGGGGAACAGATGATGGAGGGACGGAGCGGCCGCCTTGCCTGAACCCCGTCCCTGCGTCACGCCGTCACGAAGTCCGGTATTACATCGGGTCATTTCGAAGATGGACCTCGGTCCGCAAGCGAACGCTTTGGAGCGCCTGCATCGGCCCGGCCCGGTCCGTGGCGACCAGCGTGATCACGATGCGGGCCACGCGGGCCCGCTGAGCCGCGTCCAAGGGGGTCGGCTGTAAGGGATTGCCCTGGGCGTCCAGGTACTGGAGGGTCAAGGCCGAGATGTGGGTCGCCAGGACGGACCAGTTGGGGTTCGCCGGCGGGAAGGTATCGTCGGGCCGGTGGGTCGTCCAGACTTGTCGGTGCAGGGTCCCGAAGGGGTAGTCCGGGTTTCGGACGTACTGATAATAAACCTGCTCGATGGTGATGACCTCGCTTTGGGCCGCCTGAAAGATGCCGTCGGTCACACCCGGCGTGATGAAGAGGACGTTACTCCGAAGGTCGACGCCCGTGCAGGAGACCGGCTCCCACCGCTTCCGACGAGCCATGACGACCAGGGGCCACGGGGAACCCCCGCACCGGGTCGCATCTGCATAGTATCGGGCGTCCTCGACGTACAGCCGGTCCGTGCCCCCGCCCGAGGACGTCGCCGACCGGGTCAGGACCGTGTGGCCGTTGTCGACCTCAGCCCGGAAGCCGAGGGCCGTGTCCGTCGCATAGAAGATGGCCGGCGTCCATCGGGCTTCTCCGTTCACCTGAAAGCCGGTCGGGACGCCGTACCCGATCATCCGAAAGTCGCGCTCCATCAGCTCCAGGGCGATGCGGGCGTTGTCCTGGATGTTGACTCGGCGGTCGTTCCGGAAGCGGAGCCATTGGGATTGGGTCAGGATCGAGTAGAGGGCCATCAGCAGGAACAGGAAGATGACCATCGAGACGAGCATCTCGGCCAGGGTAAAGCCGTCGGCGGAGTCCCGCTTCATCGACCCACTCCGTGCCCCCCCCTCACCGGGCCAGGAACGTGACGTGTCGCACGAGGACGGCTCCCCGCGGGAGTGGAAGTCGATTCCCGGCGCTGTCGTACCGGACCAGGTAGCCGGCCTCGACGACGACCGTCTTCATGTTCGGCTCGGGCGCGTTCGCCGTGACGATCCACCGTAGGGACCAGTCGGCCGAAAAGCCCGGGACCGGGTAATAGTATTCGGCGCTCCCGCCACCGACGGGGGCGATCGCCGGGTGAATGCCCGGACTCAAGGCCGGGTCGTCAAAGTCCAGGCCCCGAAGCTGGTCCAACTTCTCGGCCGCCAAGTGATTCAGGACCGACATGTGACCGGCCCGGACCCCCATGCGGGTCGCATAGACGAACATCGTCACGAGGCCCAAGACCCCGACGATAAGGATGGCCATGGCGACCAGGGCCTCGACCAGGGAGAAGCCCCGGCCGGAGGCCCACGCCCCCAACTCCTCCGCCTCTCTCTCCCGGCTCATCGCTCCGTGATCTCGACCGCCCCCGCCGGACTGACGGCGATCTCGGCCGACCGGTACCGACCCTGTAAGAAGATGAGACCCGCTCCGGAACCACCTACCGTCGTCGCCCCGCCGAAGGTGTCGAATCGGACCTCGACGACGCTCCCCTCCAGGATTCGGACGCCCCCGCGGGCGAACGAAAATCGATAGGCGGGCAAGGGGGTCCAGCCGCTTCCGTCCAAGCGCTCGACGACGTAGGAATTGGGCGAGGTCCCATCTGTTTCAGGAAAAATCAGGACCCGATACGGCGTCTTCTGCTTGACGGCCAAATAGCGGGCCAGGCGCATATGAATCTGGATCTGACTGGCCGCCGTCCGGAGCTGATAGGTCTGGTAAAACCGCACGAGGGCCGGCATGGCGGCCAACAGGAAGAGACTCATCAGGGCCAAGACGACCAAGAGCTCCAGGGTCGTAAAACCGCGCCGACCCACGGGTGGCCTCTCCGTCATTTCCGCCATCGCGATAAGATTATCGTATTTTGGACCTCCGGTGTGCCTCCGCCCGACGACTCGATGGGGTGCGATTCCGAACGATGCGCTTAGCGGTGGGCATCGGCTCATTTAGCAGAGCCGTTCGGTTCGTGAAAACCCGCATGGATTCGGCTTTTTCGACCCTTCGGGAAGAATGGTTTTTCAAGCTTTGGCAGATAGGCAGTTCGGCAGATGGGCAGATGGTCCCAAAAGCCCTGGGGCTGATCCTTGCCCACCCGGCTTCTATCTGCCTATCTG